>CAKTUP010000021.1 GCA_934621705.1 uncultured Petrimonas sp. | reverse complement strand
ATAAGTTCCTTGCTGATGGTTTTCGCAAAACTCACCACTGCCGATCGGAAAATATTGGACAACAACATATTCGGCGCCGGTTCTTTCACGGTTATCGACGTGATGTTCATGATCCTGCCCCACCCGTTCTTTTCCATATACGGCAAACAGCCCTGTATCATCCGGATGTTGTATTTCAACACCGAATTGTATGCTTCATCCAAATCATCGGTTGAAATATCGCGAAAAGTGCCCGGTTTGGGGCCGCCGGAATTATTGACCAACATATCAATCCGTCCGAATTTACGTATGGTTTCATCGATAACTCGTTGGTTATCTTCGGCAGAAGCCATATCAACCGACAAAGCCAACACTTCCACGCCCAACACTTCAATTTCGGCTTTGGTTTTTTGCAACGCTTCCTCATTTCGCGCACACAACACCACATTCACGCCCTCTCTTGCTAACGCAACAGCGCACGCCTTTCCCAATCCCTTGCTGCTTCCACCAACAATGGCCACTCTACCTTTTATATTGAAATTCATAAGTTTTATAATATTTTTTTCTGTTCAAAACGTTCTCGTGCCTCTGCAACAGCAAGATGCAATTTTCTTTCCAATTCTTTTTTGGGAAACATTTCTGTCCAATATTCCGCCACCATAATGCCATCTTTATGCATTTCGAGCAACTCTATTTGTTCGCGGCTATTCTCCGCACAAAGTATTAAACCAATAGGAGCTTCTTCACCCAATTGCCGTTCGTACCGGTCGAGCCATTTTAAGTAAAGCTCCATTTGACCTTTGTATTTGGCCTGAAATTTTCCAAGTTTTAGCTCAATAGCGACCAACCGTTTGAGTGTACGATGATAAAAAAGTAAGTCTATATAAAAATCTTCACCATCAATAATTATACGTTTTTGTCGCTCAACAAAGGCAAATCCTTTTCCGAGTTCAAGGATAAATGATTCCAGTTCACTGAGAATAGCGGTTTCTACATCTTTTTCAAGATATCCTTTTTGCAATCCCAGGAAGTCCAACAAATACGGGTCTTTAAATGTATTTAGAGGAATATTTTCAGATTGAATAACCTGTAAATTGGCAATATTGGTTCGTTCGAAAGTTTTAGCGGCAATTTGTTTGCGAAGATCTCTTTTACCCAAAGAATCTCTTATGGCAAGCTGGGCATAAAAAACTCTTTCATCTTCTGATTTAAGGGGGATTAAGATTAGAAAATGCGACCAACTCAATTGTCGTGCCAGTGGAACGACAATTTCAATATCCGGAAAAAGTTCGGCGAACTGCATCATCCGACGCACATTTTTTTCGGTAAAATTACGGCCATATTTTTGTTCCAATTGCATTGATAATGTCGGAACGATTTGTTTACCGTAATTAGCACGTTGATTTTTAAGCACATCGTCGTTAATACGTTTACCTATTTGCCAAAACAAAACCGTGAGTGTACTATTTGCATAAACGGCGACTTGCCTTTGGCTTTGTTCAATTAAACGGGATAAATCCCCAAGCAGCTTGTTTTCGGGATTTATTTTTTCCGGTTTCATGTTTTTTTTCTTTTCGTCTGCCATTTCTCATTGGGTTTTATAGTACTCAATTGCAAATATACAATTTTATCAACACGTGAAAAGCTAATTTTCGTATCTTTGCACCTTAAAATTTGTACAGACGTGGCATGCCGCGTCTCTACCCGAAACCCGATTATGTCAAAACAATTTAAACGCACCCTCATTACAGCCGCGCTGCCGTATGCCAACGGGCCGGTTCACATCGGACACTTGGCCGGAGTTTATGTTCCGTCGGATATTTACGCCCGGTATTTACGCCTGAAAGGCAAAGAAATTCTCTTTATAGGCGGCTCGGACGAACACGGAATTCCCATTACCATTAAAGCCCGCAACGAAGGCGTTACGCCGCAGGACATTGTGGACAGGTATCATTATCTCATCAAAAAATCATTCGAAGAATTCGGTATTTCGTTCGATATCTATTCGCGCACCACATCCGATATTCACCGAGAAACGGCATCGGAAATCTTCCTAAAAATCTACGAAAATGGTGGATTTCAGGAGATTGAAAGCGAGCAATATTACGACGAAGAAGCCCATCAATTCCTCGCCGACCGATATATTACCGGCACCTGCCCTCATTGCGGCAACGAACGCGCCTACGGCGATCAGTGCGAGCAGTGCGGTACTTCGCTCAGCCCGACGGATTTGATCAACCCGAAATCGGCTCTTAGCGGAAGCGTACCCGTGATGCGAAAAACCAAACATTGGTACCTGCCGCTCAACGAGCACGAAGCGTGGCTTCGCCAATGGATTCTGGAAGATCACAAAGAGTGGAAATCGAATGTTTACGGGCAGTGTAAATCGTGGCTCGACCTGGGTTTGCAGCCGCGCGCCGTGAGCCGCGACCTCGACTGGGGAATTCCCGTTCCGCTGGAAGGCGCCGAAGGCAAAGTGTTGTACGTTTGGTTCGACGCGCCCATCGGTTACATTTCGAATACCAAAGAGTTACTGCCCAACGACTGGGAAAAATGGTGGAAAGACGAAGAAACCAAACTGGTTCATTTCATCGGAAAAGACAACATCGTGTTCCACTGCATCGTTTTTCCGGCCATGCTAAAAGCCGAAGGCTCCTATATTTTACCCGAAAACGTGCCGGCAAACGAGTTTTTAAACCTCGAAAACGATAAAATTTCCACCTCCCGTAACTGGGCCGTATGGCTTCACGAGTATTTGGAAGAGTTTCCCGGAAAGCAGGACGTGTTGCGCTATGCACTCACGGCCAACGCACCCGAAACCAAGGACAACGATTTCACGTGGAAGGATTTTCAGGCGCGCAACAACAACGAATTGGTAGCCGTGCTCGGAAACTTCATCAACCGTGCGCTGGTGCTCACGCAAAAGTATTTCGACAACAACGTTCCCGCCGTGGGCGAATTGACCGATTACGACCACGAAACCATTGCCGAAGCGCAAAAAGTGAAAGAAGCCGTGGAGCAGAACCTCGAAACCTACCACTTCCGCGAAGCGCAGAAAGAAGCGATGAACCTCGCCCGCATCGGCAACAAGTATTTGGCCGACACCGAGCCTTGGAAAACCGCCAAAACCGATATGAGCCGCACCGCTACTATCCTAAACCTTTCGTTGCAAATGGTGGCTAATCTGGCTATCGTATGCGAGCCTTTTTTGCCGTTTTCGACACAAAAAATATACTCGTTTCTCAATGCGGAGAAATTCGATTGGGAACAATTGGGCAGTTTCGACCTGTTGCCCGAAGGGCACGAATTGGGACAAGCGGAATTGCTGTTCGAAAAAATCGAAGACGAAACCATCGACAAACAGGTGCAAAAACTGCACGACACAAAAAAACAAAACGAAGCCAACGAGTACAAAGCCAAACCTATAAAAGAAAGCATTGTTTTCGACGACTTCACCAAACTCGATATCCGCGTGGGAACGGTTTTGGAATGCGAAAAAGTGCCTAAGGCAGATAAATTGCTTCGATTTTTGCTCGATGACGGCCTCAACAAACGCACGATTTTATCAGGCATTGCCGCATTTTATCCAAATCCCGAAGAATTAATCGGCAAGCAAGTCTGCTTTATCGCCAACTTAGAACCGCGAAAACTGCGTGGCATTCTTTCCGAAGGAATGATTCTGTCGGCTGAAAATGCCGATGGCTCGTTATCGTTGATAGAACCGTCGAAAGAAGTGAAACCGGGAAGCCAAATCGGGTGAAGCGAGTTCCAACTCGCTTGTCCGGAAGCAATCACTATGTTTTTGTTTTTTTTAACACAATAACATGCAGCGTTTTTCCAAATTCTGCGTCTATTAGATAAAGCATTTAATTGAGAACTAAAAAAACAATCTTTATGAAAAAAATTACCCTTCTACTTACTGTGATTTTAATCAGTATTTCGGCATTTTCACAACAACGTACACGGAGTTTTATGGGTTGGCATCTCGCCAAAGATGCTCCTGCTAAACTAAACGAAGTGAAGCTGAATCTGGGCACCACCATTTTCGGGCTTTACCCCGAACTTTCCTACGAACGCATTATCAATGAAGATTTTGGTGTGGGCGCTTCTGCCGGAATTGGGTTGGGCTCAGATTATATAATGAATTTTGCTTTTACTCCTTATACGCGTTGGTATTTTGGTGGAAACGCTGCTAATTTGCAAAAATACGGAGCCGGTTTTTTTATTGAAGCAAACGGTTCTTTGTTTTCTCAGAGAATTCAAAAAACATACTTTACTTCCACCGATGGCTATGCTAGCGTTACCTCCAATTCGGAAGATGCTTTTGGTGCAGGATTGGGCTTAGGCATCGGATGGAAATACCTCAGTAAAAATAACTGGGTGGGAGAATTTCTGTTAGGCGTTGGACGTGATTTTATTAACGAGGGAGCTTATCCGCGTGGAGGAATTACCATTGGAAAACGTTTTTAAAAATAGAAATATTATGAAAAAATCAATTCTTATTTTAGCAATTCTCGGTGTTGGTTTATCCGGTTTTGCGCAAAAAACACACAAAGTGATGGGTTGGAAAATAACCAAAGATATTCCGATGAACGAGTTAAAAATCAACCTGCCGTTGGCTATATTCGGCTCATACCCCGAGATTTCCTACGAACGGATTTTGAATACCGACATTAGCGTGGGCGCCGCGCTCGGCGTATCATTAGATAAAGAACGCTATCCGTATCAATTTATGTTCACTCCCCATTTTCGTTGGTTTTTTGGCGGAAACAAGAAGTCGATGGAGAAAGCCGGTGCCGGTTTCTTTATTGAAGCAAACGGAGCAACCTATTCCAGAGTTATGGAAACATATTCCAATCTCGGAGGAACAAATGTGAACGAAAACCAGAAATCTATTTTTGGCGCCGGATTAGGCCTTGCTTTAGGATGGAAATATTTAAGCAAAAATAACTGGGTCGGCGAAATTTATGGCGGGGCAGGAAGAAATTTCATAAAAAGTGATTATGCAGATTCAGAAGCTTATCCCCGCGTAGGAATTTCCATCGGAAAACGATTTTGAAAATTTCCAGGTGATAAATAATTCCAAAAACGGCGAAGTCAATCGGCTTCGCCGTTTTTATTTCCAATGATTGAAACGCTTTTCGACTAATTTCCTTAAATTTGCGCTTCAAACAAACAGCAAAATGAAAAAGTCTTTCGATTTTAAAAAAAATATGCCCGATTTACTCGTCATCGTGGCGTTTATCCTTATCTCTTTTATCTATTTCGTTCCCGCCGTAATAGACGGACGCGTAATCACCCAACACGATTCACTCGCCGCCATAGGTCAGGGACAGGAACAACGCGATTTCATGGCTCGCCACGACGGCGAACGCACGCGCTGGAACCTTTCGATGTTCGGTGGAATGCCGTCGTATCAGATGAGCCCCACGTACGATTCGAGTAAACCGCAGGACTTGGCGAAGAAAGTCTATCAACTCTTTCTGCCGAATTATGTGTTCCTGGTTTTCATTATGTTGCTCGGATTTTATATTCTGATGCGGGCATTCAAGGCTTCGCCGCTCGTGAGTGCGCTGGGAGCCATTATCTGGGCGTTTTCGTCGTACTTTTTCATCATTATTGCAGCCGGACACATTTGGAAATTTATCACGCTGGCGTACATTCCGCCTACGATTGCCGGTTTAGTGTATGTGTATCGAAAGAAATACTTGTTGGGGGCGTTGCTGATTATGATTTTCGTTGCGTTTCAGATTTCGGCAAACCATATTCAGATGAGTTATTACTTCTTTTTTCTGATGTTTTTTATGGTTATCGCTTTTCTGGTGGAAGCCGTTCGGGAGAAGAAACTGTCCGATTTTTTGAAATCTACCGCCGTGGTAGCCGTTGCCGGAATTATCGGCGTGGCGGCCAACGCGAGCAATTTGTACCACACCTACGAATATTCCAAAGAAACGATGCGCGGAAAATCGGAACTCTCGCACCACAGCGCCGAAAATAAATCGGACAACGGCCTGGAGCGCGATTACATCACCGCCTGGAGCTACGGCGTGGGCGAAACGTGGACGCTGCTGGTGCCGAATACCAAAGGCGGAGCCTCGGTTCCCCTTTCGGAAAACGCGAAAGCGATGGAAAAAGCGCGGCCGGAATATCGGGAACTTTACAATCAAATCGGGCAGTACTGGGGCGACCAGCCGGGAACATCGGGCCCGGTTTATGTGGGCGCTTTTGTGTTGATGCTGTTTATTTTGG
Organism: uncultured Petrimonas sp.; assembly: GCA_934621705.1. GTDB lineage: Bacteria > Bacteroidota > Bacteroidia > Bacteroidales > Dysgonomonadaceae > Petrimonas. The sequence goes on along the minus strand of CAKTUP010000021.1, from coordinate 12,080 downwards.
GGCTTTTTATCGTGAAAGGGCCGATGAAATGGGCGCTTCTGGCCGGAACTATTTTTTCGATACTGCTCTCATGGGGCAAAAACTTTATGCCGCTCACCGATTTCTTTATCGATTACGTGCCCATGTACAATAAATTCCGAACGGTTTCGTCTATTTTGGTAGTGGCAGAATTTACGATTCCGTTATTGGCAGCACTTGCCGTGAAAGAAATTATTCAAAAGCCGGAAATGCTGAAAAATAACATGAAATACCTGTACATTAGTATGGGATTGACTGCAGGTATCGCTTTGCTTTTTGCCATTGCTCCGAAAATGTTCTTCTCTTCTTATATCTCGAACTTCGAAATGCAGCAGTTGCAATCGCTTCCGGCAGAGCACGTTCAGGCCGTTATCTCCAATCTCACCGATATGCGCGTTTCGATGTTTACGGCCGATGCGTGGCGAAGTTTCTTTATCATTGCCATCGGAACGGTTTTACTTTGGCTGTTTATCAATAAGAAAATAAAAGCAGAATGGGCGGTAAGCGCCATTTTGCTATTGTGCCTCATCGATATGTGGAGCGTAAACAAGCGTTATCTGAACGATGCCGACTTCACCCCAAAATCCAATCAACAACAGTTGTTCACCAAATCGCAAACCGATGAAATTATTTTGCAGGACACCACTCCGTATTACCGCGTGCTAAATATGGCAACCAGCACGTTCAACGATGGCGTTACGCCGTATTATCACAAGGTTATCGGCGGATATCACGCGGCAAAACTGCGCCGTTATCAGGATTTGATCGATGTGCATATCGGAAAGGAGATGCCAGCCTTGCAACAAGACATTATCAACACACAGGGTGCGATGGACACCGTAAACACCGACGGCTACAAAGTGCTGAATATGCTCAATGCCAAATGGGTGATTATGCCCACGCAAGTCGGAACCGTACCCGTTGAAAATCCGCACGCGATGGGCAACGCGTGGTTTGTGGATGAGATTCGGTTTGTGAACAACGCCGACGAAGAAATCGACGCACTGGCCGAAATCGATTTGCGCACGCAAGCCGTCGCCGATAAAAAATACGAAGCGGTGTTGCAGGGATTCAGTGTTTCGGCTACCGATTCGGCTTCTTCCATCACGCTTGCGAGCTATGATTCCAATTTCATCACGTATAACGTGGATGCGAAAAAAGACGAACTCGCCGTTTTCTCCGAAATTTATTATCCCAAGGGATGGAAAATCAGCATCGACGGGCAACCGGCCGAAATGCTTCGTGCCAATTACACGCTTCGCGCGCTACCCGTTCCGGCAGGAAAACATACCGTAGAATTTCGGTTTGAGCCGACGAGTATAAAAGTTACGGACGCTATTGCTTACGTTGCGTTGCTTATTATGCTGCTTACGGCGGCATGGATGGTTTTTACTTCCTATAAAAAGAACAAAAACGAAAAATCAACAACCCAACCATAACGTCATTATGAAAAGATTTTTAGTATTATTTATTTCTGCAATCTTTATTGCAGGTACTCTCTACCCACAACAAAACAGGCAAAATTATCGTATCGAACCTTCGCCGTGGGCATATTCGTGGGGTGTGGGATTGGGAACGATGGTTCCCGAGGGCGGCCTTGCCACGCACTTCAATCCCGGATTTGCGGCAGATACCGAAGTGGGCGTATTTTACAAAAATGCGTTCTTAATGGCCAACGGCGGATTTTCGGCCAATAAATTGACAAAAGACATTCCGGTTGGTGATAGCCAATGGCCTTCCGGTACAGGATCTATTCATGCCTATGTTGGCGCCAATTTAGGGGTGAATTTCGATGTGGATCAGTTCAGCATCTATCCCTTTGCAGGATTAGCTTACAGCTTTTTCGAACCCAACCTGAAAACTTCAAATTCCGACCCTGTGCTCAATACTTTCAACGTAGATGGTTTGGGTATAAATCTGGGAATCGGTATCGATTACAATGTTCCCGATAAAAATTTCGAAGTCGGCGCCATTAACCGGATTCTGAAAGTCGGACTCAGGTATCAGTGCCAGATTCCCGATTACAAAAAAACCATCCCGTCTCTCGATGGAACCACCCATTGGATTACCCTGAGGTTTATGATCGGGAGTACTTTTCCGGGAAAACGGGTGTATTATTAGCGATAATTCTTGTCAAAGTTTTGAACGTTGACAAGGGTGAAATCCCGAATTATGATGTATATTTGTGGCATGACTGAAAAAGAACGAGAAATAGCCCGCATAATCGGAACAAGAATAAAGCGCCGCGACCCGGATGCAGAAGTAATTTTATTCGGTTCACACGCCAGAGGACAAGCGCACAAAGAATCGGACTGGGATATTCTCATACTGATGAACCGGACAAAAGAAAATCGTTCGGACGAAAACCTATACCGAAATGAAATATTTGAACTGGAACTAGAATTGGGTGAATCTATTTCTACCTTGGTTTATTCCAGAAAAGACTGGGAAAATAAATACGCTCAGACTCCACTGCATCAAAATATTAAGAATGAAGGAATTGTGATATCGGCATGAACCCTGAAGAAGATTACATTCAATACAGATTAACAAGAAGTGCCGAAGTTTTTCAGGATGCAAAACTGTTAGCTGAAAACAAGCGGTGGCGTTCGTGCGTGAACAGATTATACTACTCTTGTTTTCATTCAGTAAATGCTCTTCTGTATTTGGATGGAATAAATACCAAATCGCACAACGGACAAAAAGCGCAATTTCTTCAACTTTACATAAAAACACAACTAATTGACGTAGAACTTGGTAAACTTTATTCACTTTTAATTGACTGGAGGCAAGAAAGCGATTATTCTGCTTATGCCGATTTTACTGAACTTGACGTAGTTCCTTTGATCGAAAAAGTGGAAAAGTTTAATCTTGCAATCTCACAAGCAATTTCTGCTAAGAGATAAAGTACACTTCTAAGATTTCCTTAGCACACAAACTCCCAGTTTAAGCCTATTTTCAAGTTTTGGCTAAACAAAACAAATAACATTTCGAGAAAATACATTTCAACAAACTATGGAAACAAAAAATAAACTTTGTCAAAGTTGCGGAGTGCCGATGAGCAAAGACCCAAACGGCGGAGGAACGAATGCTGACGGGAGCATTAACGCGCTGTATTGCAGCTATTGTTATCAAAAAGGTGATTTCACGTTTAAGACCAACGACGTAAAAGAATTCCAGGAACATTGCCGGAAAGTGATGACCGAGAGCGGGCAAAACAAATTTATGTCGTGGCTCTTTACACGCGGAATGAAGCGGTTGGGAAGGTGGAAAAATTAATATAGAGACGCACGGCTGTGCGTCTCTACGGTTTCCGTCAGAATTTCACTCTCCTGTAACACCCGCCAATTCCGGGTCAATCATAATGCGGCCGCAATATTCGCAAACGATAATTTTCTTCCCCATCTTAATATCCATTTGCTTCTGTGGCGGAATTTTGTTGAAACAGCCGCCGCAGGCGCCACGCTGAATGGGCACGATTCCCAGTCCGTTGCGGGCATTTTTGCGGATGCGCTTGAAAGCGGTGAGCAAACGGGGCTCGATAGTGGTTTCGGTTTTCTTGGCCTTTTCGCGGATTTTTTCTTCCTGCGTTTTGGTTTCCGAAACGATATCGTCCAGTTCTTTTTTCTTGGCTTCCAAATCGATGTTTTTCTCGCTTAAAAGCTCACTGGCGGAAGCGATTTGTTCTTTAATATTCTTCTCGGCTTGCGTATTTTCGCGGATGTGCTTTTCGGCCAGCTCTATTTCGAGTGTTTCAAACTCTACTTCTTTCGATAAATGATCGAATTCCTTGCTGTTACGAACATTTTCGAGTTGCTTGTTGTACTTTTCGATTTTCGCCTTGCTGGTTTCGATTTTAATTTTCTCGCCCTTGGTCATATCGCTCAATTCTTTCAAATCGAGTTCGAATTTATTTACGCGTGTTCCCAAACCGGCGATTTCATCGTCGAGGTCGGCCACTTCGAGCGGAAGTTCACCGCGAAGCGTTTTAATCTTATCAATCTCGGAAAGATAGGATTGTAATTTGAATAACGATTTCAGTTTTTCGTCAACCGCTATATCTTCTACTGTTGTTTTTTTTCTTGTTGCCATGCTGTTATTTGATGTTTGATGTTTGATGTTTGATGTTTGATGTTTGATGTTTATAGTCCGCAAAGCCCCCTTTAGGGGGTTGGGGGTTAATAAAAAATGCAGTAACCAAACACATTAACTGTCTCGTTACTACATTCATCCGTAACTGCGGGAACGTCGTCAGACCGCTTTCTTTTACAGATATTTCACAGGATTCGAATCGAATGCCGATTTATGAACAACAAAGGTAGGGAATTTTTTCGAAATTACATCGAAAAAGATATCTTTTGTGCAAATTTCCGATTCGTAATGCCCTACAACAGCGAGCAGTAAACGCCCTTCCACATCGAAAAAATCGTTGTATTTGGCTTCACCCGTGATAAAAGCATCGGCGCCGTAAGCGATGGCTTCGGGAATGAGAAACGCACCCGATCCGCCGCACAACGCCACGTCGTGAATTTCGCGGTTCTGCAATTTGGTGTGGCGGATGGTTGCCAGGTTAAATACATCTTTCAGCAAATACAGAAACTCCTGCTCGGGCATCGGTTCGGGCAAAACGCCCACTACCCCGCTTCCGGCCTGCGCCCAGTCGTTTTTCAGCGGATAAAAATCGTAAGCCGGTTCTTCGTACGGATGAACCGATAACAAAGCCCGCAACACATCGGCTTGCTTGAATTTCGGCAACACCGTTTCAATCCTGACTTCCTTTTCGAAATGCAGTTTACCGATATCGCCCACGAAAGGATCTGCCGATTCATTGGCCCTGAAAGTGCCTTCGCCGTGCAAATTGAAACTGCACGAATCGTAATTGCCGATATTTCCGGCTCCGGCATTGAACAAGGCATTCCGAACATATTCCACGTGCGATTCGGGAACAAACGTAACCAGTTTCAGCAACGCATCTTTTTGTGGACTCAGAATTCTCACTTGCTGCAAACCCAGCATTTCGGCCAGTTTAAAGTTTACTCCCTGCACGGCGTTATCGAGGTTGGTGTGCGCGGCGTAAACCACGATATCGTGCTTAATGGCGGCTATCATGCATCGCTCAACGTACGTTCTTCCCGTCAGCGATTTAAACGGTTTAAAAGCCAGCGGATGATGCGAAATTATAAGGTTGCATCCCAGCGAAACGGCTTCATCAATCACGCTTTCCGTTACATCCAGACAAAGTAAAGCACCCGTCACTTCCCGATTTACATCACCAACTTGCAATCCGCTGTTGTCAAAATCTTCCTGCAGGGGAATCGGAGCCACGTTTTCTATCGCCTGCAATATTTCTTTTATTCGCATAACAAATACGTTTATTCTCTACAAATATAATTGTTTTTTATATTTTTGTAACCATCAATCAAATTAAGTTTATCATGAAGTATCTTATTTCCATTCTTTTCGTGCTTCTTCCTTTTAGCTTTATACTAAGCCAAAACAGGAAAGTAAACGTTATTGTAATCGGTGCACATCCCGATGACCCGGACGGAACTGCCGGAGGAACTGCCATTAAGTTCGCCAAACTGGGACATAATGTGATGTTCGTATCACTTACCAACGGCGATGCCGGACATCAATCCAAAGGCGGAGGCGCACTGGCAAGAATCCGCAGAGCCGAAGCGAAGGAAGCCGGAAGACGATTTGGAGTAACGTACAAAGTTCTTGATAATCACGACGGAGAACTAATGCCTACGTTAGAAGTACGTCATCAGGTTATCCGATTGATACGCGAGTGGAATGCCGATATCGTCATTGGCCCGCGACCGTACGATTACCATCCCGACCACAGAAACACCGCCATTGTTTTGCAAGATGCGGCCTATATGGTAATTGTGCCGAATGTGGCTCCCGATACTCCGCCGCTGAAAAAGAATCCCGTGTTTCTTTACGCGCAGGACAGGTTTCAGAAACCCTATCCTTTCTCGCCCGATATTGCAATTGACATATCAGATGTTATCGACCAGAAAATTTACGCGATGGCAGCGCACGAATCGCAGTATTTCGAATGGTTGCCGTGGACGGTGGGGCAAGATGAAAATGTGCCGAAAGGTGAAAAAGAACGGATTGAATGGTTAAAATCGGGCAGGCGCAGAACGGTTATTCCGGCCGTGAGGGAATCGCTGGTGAAATGGTACGGAAAGGAAAAAGCCGACAACATAACCGATGCCGAAGCGTTTGAAATTTGCGAATACGGAAGGCAACCCAACGAATCGGAAATCAGGGAATTATTTCCGATGCTGGGCAAATAAGCTTTTTCATCCACTCGGGAGAATGCGCCTTGCGGTTTAGAACCGCATGGCGCGTGCGGAAAATCAAAATAAAAAGAACAACTTATCAGAAAACTACTCATTATGAAAAAATTATATATTATTACAACGCTTTTATTATTCGTATCGTTGGGGATTTTCGCCCAAAACAGGACCAAAAAACCAGTAAATGTATCCATATTTCAAAACACACCGGTGCTCTTTAATCCCACGGATTATCCCGATGGCGTAACGGAGAAAGACGGCCTTATTTACTTGGGAAACGGTAGGATAGTGTTGAAAAAAATCCATATTCCAGAGTTCAGGAATTATACGGAAACGGAAATAAAAATAACCCTGGTTTCCAACGGCGACCCGTGGGATAAATCGGGATCGTGTTTTGTTATTCCTCGCAATTCGAAAATCACGATGTTGGATGTTGCCGCGGATAAAGCTTCTTATCCACAGCAAGATACCTTGAAATACGAACAACTGACGGGAATTGTTTCGGGTAACGATTACGTTCCCACCGTTGAGTTGATGCGGTTTATGACGCCGTTCGGCGTGGGACATTTCAGCAACAACGAAGATTCGGTTTCGAAGCGTCGACGCCCGGTTTATGTGGACGGCTGGGCCGAAAATGTATCGTGGAAACAGGATATCACCGATTTGCTGCCGCTGCTCGAAGGCGAAGCCTACATAGGCGTTTACATAGATACGTGGACGAAAGAAGGATACAAAGTTGACGTGGAATTATCGTTTACCGAGAGTAACCTGAAAAATGACAAAAAACCAAAAACACACGTTCTGCCACTGATTAACACCAATTACTATATTGGTCAGCGACATCCCGATATTTTCTCGCGAAAGGATGTGGAAATTCCGTTTACTGTTCCTAAAAAGGCGAAAAACGTTCGGCTGAAATACATTACCACCGGGCACGGCGGCCACGCCGGAGGCGATGAGTTTCGTCCGCAGCGAAATATCCTGAAAGTGGACGGCTTGGAAGTACTGAACTTTTTGCCGTGGAGAGCGGATTGTGCTTCGTTTCGGCGGTTTAATCCCACATCGGGGGTTTGGTTAACGAAAAAGGAAATGGCGTACATCAGCAACGAAGGCAAACGCGCCGTTAAGGAAATCGAAGAGCCACTGGCCTCGTCCGATCTGTCGCGTAGCAACTGGTGCCCGGGAAGCGATGTTCCACCCGTGGAAGTCAATCTGCCAAATCTTGCCGCAGGCAATCATGCACTGACTATCAGCATTCCCGAATCGAAACCAATTACTGATAATAAGCTCAATCATTGGTTGGTATCGGCTTATTTGGTGTGGGAAGAATAAGAATAATGCAGAATTGAGAATTAATAATTACAAATTAAGGTTATGAAAAAGATTTTCTTATCGCTTGTTTTTGTATTTATAATTATGTTTGACGTATTTGCACAACAACGTAATGACTCTTTCGTTAAAAAAAATGCGGTTTATACTGAGTTAGGTGGAAGCGGTTTATTGTATTCTCTGAATTACGAATATCGAATTCCTGTTAATGCTAATCAAAGACTTGCGCTGGGTGCAGGTACTAGTGTAATCGGTACGGATAAATTTAACTTTATTGGAATTACATCTGTCAACTATCTTATCGGACGTAAAAACATATTCGAAGTTGGAATAAGTCCTGCATACATTTTCACAAACTCCAACTTTCTTATGTCAGCTCGCATCGGATATAGATACGAAAGTTCGAGCGGTCTGTTGTTCAGAGTCGGCTTTTCTCCAATTTATGGAAAGTTTGCCGAAACAGGCCTAAAAGAATATAGCGGTAAAGTTATTTTACCGTGGGGATATCTTTCTGTTGGATATACGTTTTGATTACTTTACCGGAAAAATCTTCCGCATAGTATCGGCAAAAATAGCTCCCATGCGTTGTTGAATGTACTTGTCTTTGCCGTTTTCGGGATGCCAACCGAAAGCTTCACCGCCGATTTCTTGCTTATCATCCGCAAATAAAAGACTTATCTGCTCTCCGGTTACGGGATGAACGGCGTTTTTGGAAAAACCGATGTATTTATCGAACTCCACCACCGGAAACCCCCATTTATCGGCCAATTTTCTTACAGATGTGTTATAGGTAACTCTTCCATCGTGCCAATCGGTGCACAGCACAATTACAGCAGGCTTGCCGCCGCAGGTGTTGTAGTATTTCGATTTTTCGTCGAATTTCAGGTTATAGCAATCGCTCAGGTAGCGTTTTATCACGTAATCAAACGCGGCAGCATAGTTGCTTCGGTCGAAAGGTGTTTGGTAATCGGTGTAATTTTGTTTTAGTTGAGATTCGTCGAAAACGTCTTTGTCGATAACCTGCATAATAACAAGAGCATCAATATCTTCCAACTCATCCTTCGTGTACAATGTTCCGTCAATTATACGGTTGGCAGTATTGGCAATAGCTTCACCGCCAACGGCTCTGTTAAGCGGATTTGCATCCGATAATTCACATCCCACCTCAAACCAACCGTTATTGGGCGATGCAAAGGAAGCTCCGGTAAGCAAAAATGTGTATGTTTTGTTATCCGCTTTATTCTGTGCCGATAATATTAAAACGAAAAGAGTGAACGATACTAAAAGAAAAGTTATTCGTTTCATTGTAAGTTTGATTTTTATAGGAATTGCAAACTTACAAAAAAACGGAAGTTTACCACGCTTTCCAGCCCGCAAAAAATTGCGTCAAAAGTGGATCAACCTAAATTGTTGTGGATTTTAGTCTAAATTTGTAGTTTCCTACTTTTAATATTACGGTGCACTGTGCCCGGAGCGCTATCGGATTATCAGACACGGATAAGAAAAGGAAGCGCTGCTTTTACTGCTGGCTTACCAGATGAAAACTGCATTTTCTTACTTACCGCTCATAAACTTTACGGCATTTTTCGGCACACTTTCTGCAAGCTTCGGCGCATTTCTTGCAGTGGTCGTAATTGTGTTTACTGCACTCTTCGGCGCACTCAAGACAGATTTCGGCGCACAACCGGGTAATGGCTTTTGCCTTATCGCTTCCCAAACTCAGTAATTGTACCGTGGCGTAACAAATTGCCGCGCATTCCATATCCAGCCGAATGCATTTCGCCATCATTTTCACGTTTTCTTCTCTGGTGCAGGAAGAAGCGCAAAAATTACACGTGCTGGCGCATGCCAGGCAGGCTTCGATGCATAATTGATGATTTTGATTCATTGTCATAACTCTTTATTTTTTGTTGTAAACGATTGAGAAAAAAAATAAGGGCTATGCGCCCTTATTCATGAAAAACGAATCAAAGTCTTTCGAGTTCCCTGTCGAACCAGGTTCTGACCTCGTCTCTGGTTTTTCCTGTTCGGTCTTGGATCCTTCCGTACAGTTCGTCTTCTTTTCCTTCAACGTACAACAGGTCATCGTCGGTTAGATCGCCCCAATGTTGTTTTACCTTTCCTTTGAGCTCATTCCATTTTCCTTTAAATCTTAAGTTGTCCATAATTGATGTTTTTAATAAAGTTTCTTTGGTGAAACCTCTATATATAGAACAAAATCGAAAAATCGATAGTTCAGCGATTTTAGTAAATTAATTTATATGCATTTTATTTAACGGGTTTTCTTTCCGAAACGGATGTTGACGTAGTTAATTCCGGAAGGTATCAACTTCTTCAAGTTGTAAAAATCATTTTTGCATCCCACACGTCTTTATCTGCCGCTTACATAACGATAATTACTGCTTCTTCCCTCGTTCAAACGAATTTGCAAACTTCATACATCGATACCATAAAAAATCTAAAATAATCTAAATAATTTGACTTGGAAATTTGCATTTGTCTTTTTTCTGTAATACTTTTGTTGCTAATAATTAAGGAGTCCATTTTTCTCTGAGTCCATAATTGAGAATTTTTACAGGGCTTCCGGCTCGGGAAACAGTTTCAGACTATTCCCGAGCTTTCTATTTATACTTTTCAAATAATTAACGAATATATTATTCTTGTCATTCTTCGGCATTTAACTTGTTGGTTGCGCTTCTGTTTGTAAACTTCAATTTATTATTCCCCATGAATTAAGTAGCATATTGTCAAACTTATATCTTTGTATGTTAAAAAACTTTCGTTGTTATTCATTTTTCTTTTTTGGTGATTGTTATTATTATTGCTGAAAAAGTTTGAAATCGAAACTGTACTTATAATAGAAAAATCATATTTTTAACAAAAGCGATTCCATAAAAACTCCTGTACAACAACGCATAAGAACATTCTATTTCAGGGAATTGTTATATTTATGTACGGCGCCAAAAAAGAAAGGAGATTATTATGGCCAAGTATTCGAAAAAAGCACAAGACAAAGTTGGGGAAGTGATGCGCGAGTTTAAAGAAGGAAAGCTAAAAACGTCGGCAGGAAAAAAAGTAACGGACAGAAACCAGGCTATCGCCATCGGGATTTCGGAAGCGAGAGATTCCGGTTACAAAGTACACCAACAAAAACAGAAAGACTCTTCTAAAAAAGACAAAAAGTAATACGGAACCCAATTTATTTTTTTCTGTTTAAGCACCGGTTATCAAACAGAAAATTTCTACCTCTAATCCGTATTCCGGTTTAGCGCGTAATTTTATTTGTATGTGGGTTTTTAGGTAAAAACCGCACATACTAAATACTTTAAAGAAACAAATCTAAATGAAATACAAAATTGGAGACAGGTTCAATGTTCTTGTCCCGGGGTTTCTGCCTACGGTTGCCAAAATAGATAATATTAAAGAAAAGGATAACAAAACGATGTTTTACATTTCTTTTCACGAAGAATGGCTTTTTTTAATTTGCCGGATAGTTCCGGAAGAAGTATTGGATGAAATGATCGATAATTACGCCAACAAGTATTTAGTTGGTGCGTGATAATTCTTTGCCAGGGCTTTTAACCGTTGGCCAACAGCCGTATATCTCTCGGGTGAATTACGTTGGCACTTTTTCTTCCGCTTTCACCCATTCGTTGTTTTGCAAGCAATGCGAACATGTTGCGCTTTCACCCGAAAACATGTATTTTGTGTGGCCGCAACGCGTGCACGAATAGGCACCGTCGAACGGTATAGTTTTTGTTTTATGCTTTAAAAGGTGCGGCCAAATGGGTAGTCCGGGTTTTACTTTTTCCCTGTCGTAAGGCAATATGCTTACCTGGCCGTTGGTTTCCAGAATCGATGATTCAATTTGTCCTAAATGTAGGAACTGTTGTGCCCTTAATGCCGCAAAAAACTCATCCATAGCCAGTTCTTTGTGCTTCAACGATTCTTCCGACGCTTCTCCGTTGCGGATTATGCAGAAAGGTTTTCCTTCCAGCACTTCTTCTATTTTTTCGGAACGCATAACCAAGTTGGTGATGAGTTTATACAGGAAGAAAACTACCCCGAAAACGATAAGCGCCGACAGAATGCCTACTTCTTTATAAAGCATGGGGTCGCCTGCCGCGGAGCCGAGCGCGATGATAAGCAATAACTCGAATACCGACAACTGAGTTATGCCGCGCTTTCCCGTAATTCTGAGCCCGGCGAAAATAAGCACGAACATAATTATCGAACGCAATCCTATTTCCAACAAAAATTCAACGCTTTCATCGCCAAATAGAATGTCCTGCCAATTCATAACTATCCGTTTATTATCTCTCCTCCATTCGGATGCAGGCATTGTCCGCTCATGTAGCTGGAATCGTCGGATGCCAGAAATAAAAAGCAGGTGGCTACTTCATTGGGTTCGCCGGCTCTCCC
>CAKTUP010000020.1 GCA_934621705.1 uncultured Petrimonas sp. | reverse complement strand
AGTTCGGCCTGAAGAAAATCGTTTTGTACGGCTAAATCGCCTTTCAGGCATTCGGCGGCTTCTTCGAATGTGGATACGTTGAATATGAAAATTCCGCGGTAATTTCTCAGGTTTTTGCCCATCGGGCCAGCCACCACCAGCTTTCCCTGTTTTGCCAATTCGTTCATATTGGAGAAATGGCCGGCAAAGGATTCATTGATGAGGCTTTGGTCTTTCGATTTGTTTTTGCCGGTTTTCAACAGAACAAGCACATAGCTTTTCATTCCGTAATCGTCGGCACCTAATTCGGCGGCTAACTTTTCATCGAAATTGGGATTGCTTTCCTGAGCCGAAATACTGATGCTCAGCATTATCCCGATACATAAAAGAATTATTCCCTTCATTTCGTTTTCTGCATATTTTCGGGATTAAATTCGCACGCATTGCATCCGCCGCAAAATCCCGATTCCTTTTTCACGAAAAAGAAACGGTAAATCCCGCGAATCACGATAACAGAAACGATAATTCCGATGATGATAACTATAGCTAATTGTAAATTCATACGTTAAGTCTATAAAAACAACGATTAATTTGTGACAAATTTACGAAAAAGAAACCGCAATAAAAAGCCGACTACAAGCAATCCGACACCCGTTATAATTACATTTAACGGCAGGGAAACCGACATCAACACGCAACCTATCAGTCCCAGAACCGGAATTATTTTCCCGTAAATTTGCTCGTTTCGGGGTTGTTTCAGCGCGGCAATGTTGGTTATGCTGTAATACAAAAGAATGGTAAATGAAGCCGCCCTGACTACAAAATCGAAGTTTCCGATTATTGTCAGCAATAAAATAATTGCGCCCGTAACAAGTATTCCGATATGCGGAACTTTATATTTCCGGTGTATCACCTGAAAAAACGGCGGCAGATCGTTTCGTCGCCCCATAGCCAACATCATACGGCTGATTCCCAAAATCTGACTCAGCAATACCCCCAGCATAGCCGTGGAAGCCCCAATCGTAACAACGGTTTTAATTGCGGGTGTGGTAAGTGATTCGGCCACAACTTGCAAAGGTGATTTGCTTCCGGCCATTTTTTCTGTACCGATCACGCCTGTGGCAACCACAGAAACCGCTACATACAGAATAATCGCGGTTATTATGGTGATGATAACTGCACGGGGAATTGTTTTTTCGGGTTGTCGGACTTCTTCGGCTAGCGTGGCGATTCTCGCGTAACCGGTAAACGCAAAAAACAATAACGCAGACGCTTCTGCAATTCCCGTAATTCCGAATGGCGCAAACGGTTTGAAGTTCTCTGTTTTCACGACAGGAATTCCACTAAAAACCAAATAAATAAGCGAAAGCAATGTAACGCTAACAATAATAAGGTTCAGCATCCCCGCCTTTTTTATCCCAAAATAGTTGGCAAAGGTAAGAAATATCACCGCAATGATTGAAATTGCTATGGGCGAAGCCACCGGTACCAATTGATAAAAATAACTCCCAAATCCAATCGCCACAACGCCTGCGGCGGATAGTTTACTGAGCAAGAACATCCATCCTGCCGAAAATCCGAAAGCGGGATTCAGCAATCGGTAACCGTACTCATAAGTTCCGCCGGAATGCGGATAAACGGCAGCCAGTTGAGCAGAGCTCAATCCGTTGAAAGAGGCAATAATACCCGCAATGATCAATCCAACGATAAACGCCGGCCCCGATACTCCCGCCGCAACTCCTGTCACAACAAAAATACCGGCGCCTATTATCGCGCCCAATCCCACGCCTACGGCGTCTTTTAGTGTTAAAACCCGTAAGAGTTCTTTGCTTGTTTCTTTCATTAATTCAGAACCTGCAAGAAGGTATTTACCCCACCAAACTTTCGCACGCATTGCATCCGGCACAAAATCCCGATTCCCTTTTCACGAAAAAGAAACGATAAATCCCGCGAATAACAACGAATAAAACGATTATACCGATGAGTAAAACAATGAAAAGTTGCAAATTCATAAAACTTAAACAAAAACAGGATGAAAATGTTTGATAATTAAGATATACCGCAAAATTGAACAAAAAATTGTATATTTGCCAAACAAAACATTACAATCACCGGATCATGAGCGAATATGTAATAAATATTGACAAAGAAATATTAGGCGGTACGCCTGTATTTTTTGGCACGCGCGTTCCGATAAAAAATCTTTTTGATTATCTGGAAACGGGTGAATCCATCCAAACTTTTCTCGAAGATTTTGAGGGTGTCAGCAAAAAACAGGTGATCAGGCTTCTCGAAATGTCACAAAAACTGATTGAATCTTCAACATATATCTTCAATGAAAATTTTGCTTGACGAGTGCATAACCAAACGGATGAAAAATCATTTGGAGGAGTTTGACGCGTACTCCGTGCAAGAACTGGGCTTGAGCGGCATTAAAAATGGCAAATTGATGGCATATTGCGCCGAAAATAATTTCGATATTCTATTAACCATCGACAAGAATTTAATGCACCAACAAAATCTCGACAAATACCCCGTAACCATTGTTGTTTTAAATAGCACTTCAAGTAAAATAGAAGAACTTGTAACGTTCCTGCCTTCATTTAAAAAGCAAGTATCTAATTTCAAGAGATTTGAAGCTTATATTATCGACAAATAAATCTTCTGTATTTACCCCACCAAACTTCCCACCTGATATACCAAAAACGCCACAAACCACGCCAATCCGGTAGAATATACCACGCTGAAAAGCGCCCATCGCCAGGAATGAGATTCTTCTTTGATGGCTACAATGGTGGCGATACAGGGGAAATAAATGAGAATGAACAGCAGAAATCCGATAACGACCAACGGTGAGAAAACGGGCGTTCCATCGGCATGTGTTTCTGAAAGCAACCGGGTTTGAAGCGATTGCTGGTCTTCGCTATCGCCCGTGTAAAGCACGCCCATGGTGCTGATCACGATTTCTTTTGCTGCCATTCCCGACAATAAACTCACCGAAATCTTCCAGTCGAATCCCAACGGCCGCATTACCGGTTCCATGAAATGTCCGATTCTTCCGATATACGAATTCACCTGATGTTCGGTATTTCTCGCGTGCTCCACTTCCGAAACCATCTCGGCTTTTTCGGTATCATTTACCGATAAGTTTTCTATTTGCGCTATCTGCGCATCAAAAGCGGCTTCGCGCTCTTTGTTGTGCGGAAAATATCCCAAAAACCAAATGATGATGGAGGCTATCAAAATGGGGCCGCCCATTTTTAACAGATATTGCTTGGCACGCTCCCACATGTGAATAATCACCGATTTAAACGTGGGCATTCGGTACGGCGGAAGTTCCATCACAAACGGCGTATCTTCCTGAGTGAAGAACTTCTTGCGAAGCAAAATCGCCGTGAGAATCGCCACCAAAATACCAACTCCGTACAATCCGAGCATAATGAAACTGCCGTTTCGAGGAAAGAACGCGCTCACAAACAAAATGTAAACCGGTAACCGCGCGCTGCACGACATAAACGGAACGATTAACATGGTAATCATCCGGCTGCTGCGGCTTTCGATGGTTCGTGTGGACATAACGGCCGGCACATTGCATCCAAATCCCATGATGAGCGGGATAAACGATTTGCCGTGCAATCCGATGTTGTGCATCAGCTTGTCCATAATAAACGCTGCCCGCGCCATGTATCCCGAGTCTTCCATAAACGCGATAAACACATACAGAATCACAATATTGGGCAGGAAAACGATCACACCACCCACTCCGCCGACAACGCCATCCACCAGCAGGTCTTTGAGCGGGCCTTCAGCCATATTGCCGCGGATTAAATTCCCGATTTCGGCAACTATCCACTCTATCCATTCCATCGGGTAAGCGCCGAGCCGGAATGTGGCTTCGAACATGATCCACAAAAATGCGAAAAAGAGCGGCAAACCCAGATATTTATTCGTGAGAACGGAATCGAGAACGGTGGTTTTGTCTTCGAGCGTAATTTTTTCGCTCAGCGTTTCTTTCAGCGCGCCGGCAATAAAGCCATAGCGGGCGTTGGTGAACGCAGATTCGGGGTCTTCTTTTAGCAGTTTTTCTATGTAATCGCGTTCCTTGTTGCGGCGCGCTATGAGTTCTGTGCTTTTATCGTGGCCGCTGATTGTGCCTTCCACTTCCTTATCGCCTTCCAGCAGTTTTATGCCGATATACCGTTTCGGCATATTCAATCGCGTAAAACCGTTTGCCGACAAATCGCGGCACATTATTCCGATGGATTTTTCCAATACGCGCCCGTAAGGGACTTTTACGGTTTGCGGATTTTCGTCGGATTCGTGAATTTGAATTACGTTTTCCAATAACTCGGGAATACCGAACCCTTTTTTCCCAACAGTAGGAACAATGGGCACATTTAGCATTTCGGAAAGTGTTTGGTGGTTGAAGGTTCGGCCGCTCTTCTCAAGCTCGTCATACATATTGAGCGCCACTACCATCGGTTTTTCCAGTTCGATAAGTTCGGTGGTCAGATACAGGTTCCGCTCCAATGCCGATGCCGACACCACATTGATGATAACATCGGGTTTTTCTTCGAAAATGTATTTTCTCACGAACAATTCTTCGGGAGAATAAGCCGAAAGGGAATAGGTTCCGGGAAGGTCGGTCAACAAGAATTTGTAGCCGTTGTGGCGCAACGTGGCTTCTTTGGCATCTACGGTAACGCCGCTGTAGTTTCCCACGTGTTCGTGTGCGCCGGATGCAAGGTTGAAGATCGAAGTTTTTCCGGCATTGGGATTTCCCACCAGCGCAACGCGAATAACTTTCGTATTGCCATTTTTAGGATGATTTCCTTCGTGAACCAATGGTTCAAAAACATCCACGTCGGGGCTTTCATCATCAATTTCGTCGAAATATCCGTTAGGTGAACTGTAATCTATATCTTCCTTCAGTTTCGAGATTTCTATCATCACCGCTTCGCTTCTCCGCAGCGAAACTTCGTACTCCATAATCCCGTACTTGATTGGATCTTTCAACGGAGCGTTCAATATCGACTTCACTTCCTGACCGCGCACGAATCCCATTTCGAGAATGCGCTTGCGAAACGCTCCCGAGCCATTCACTTTGATAATGAATGCCTTGTCTCCGGTCTGTAATTCTGATAGTCGCATAACGGCTAAATCTCACTTTCAGGATGCAAAGGAACATATTTTTTGGCTAAAAACCGACATTTTAAGGTATATTATTTATAATGGGTATAAATAGAGCGGTTTTACAACCACAAAAATCGGTAGGTAACGAGATAGATTTTTCTAAATCTATTTTTCTTTGTAATTTTGTAACGAGAGTATCCACAGTCAAACATAAAAACAATATGAGGACATTAAATATATCCATATCGGAACTCGAATTCAATGCGTTTGGATTAACAAGTAGCAGCCTGAGCTTTAGTGAGCTTTTAGAAATAATCAATAAGGAACTGTTGAAGCAGAATCTCAGAAAATCCGTCCAATTTGCGGAAAAATATAAATTGTCGAAAATGACAATGGAAGAAATTACGGATGAAGTTAAAGCTGCAAGACGAGATGCAAAAGGTAATTCTTGATACCAATGTTGTTGTATCAGCTTTGATTCAAAAGAATTATCCGTTCCTCATTGTTGATGAGTTGTTTTTAGAAAACAAATTTCAACTTTGTATTTCTGAAGAGTTATTGAACGAATATTTTGACGTACTGTCAAGGCCTAAGTTCAGTAAATTTCCCGATTTTGCATCTAAAGCGAAAGATGTACTGACCGAAATTGTTCTAAAAGCCCACTTTTATTATCCCACAGTCAAATTAGATTTGCTTTCAGACAAAGACGACAATATGATTTTGGAACTTGCTGATGAAAGCAAAGCAGATTTCATAATTACCGGCAATACAAATGATTTTACGTTGTCTGAATTTAAAAATTCCAAAATAATTAATCCGAAAGATTATTGGGAAATTTACAAACCTGAATAAATTTTAAATAAAAATATTTACATACATTTTATGGCAACAAAACCCTTTCATTATCAAGATCCGTTTCCGATGTCGAAAGACAAAACGGAGTATTACCTGCTAACCAAAGACCACGTTTCTACGGCTGAGTTCGAAGGAAAAGAAATCCTGAAAATTTCGCCCGAAGGGATTACGCTGATGGCGCAAACCGCGTTTCGCGATGTGGAATTTCTGCTTCGCCCCGAACACCAGGAGCAAGTGGCGAAAATTCTTACCGACCCTGAAGCAAGCGACAACGATAAATACGTGGCGCTCACGTTTCTGCGCAATTCCGAAATATCGGCAAAAGGAGTGCTTCCTTTCTGTCAGGACACGGGAACGGCCATAATTATGGGCAAAAAAGGCCAACAGGTGTGGACGGAAGGCAACGACGAAGAAGCGCTATCGCGCGGCGTTTACAACACGTTTGTGAACGAAAACCTGCGTTACTCGCAAAACGCGGCGCTCAATATGTACGACGAAGTAAACACGGGCACCAACCTGCCTGCACAAATCGATTTATACGCCGTGCAAGGCAACGAATATAACTTTCTTTGCGTGGCAAAAGGCGGCGGTTCGGCCAATAAAACATACCTGTATCAGGAAACAAAAGCGTTGCTCACGCCCGGAAAATTGGAAGAATATTTGACCGAAAAAATGAAATCGTTGGGAACTGCTGCATGTCCGCCTTACCATTTGGCGTTCGTTATCGGCGGCACATCGGCCGAAGCCAACCTGAAAACCGTGAAACTGGCATCCACCAAATATTACGACAACCTTCCTACCGAAGGTAACGAATTCGGACAGGCGTTTCGCGATGTTGAAATGGAAGAAAAACTGAAAATCGCTTCCGAAAAACTGGGTTTGGGTGCTCAATTCGGCGGAAAATATTTCGCACACGATATCCGCGTGGTACGTTTGCCGCGCCACGGAGCTTCCTGCCCTGTGGGAATGGGCGTTTCTTGCTCGGCCGATAGAAATATCAAGGCAAAAATCAACAAAGACGGTATCTGGATTGAGAAAATGGAAGACAATCCTACTCGCTTAATTCCCGAATCGATGCGTGAAGCAGGCGAAGGTGGCGGTGTGAGAATCGATCTTAACCGCCCGATGCCGGAAATTCTGGCGGAATTGTCGAAATATCCGGTTTCCACGCGCTTGTCGCTCAACGGAACCATTATTGTTGGTCGAGATATTGCTCACGCTAAGCTGAAAGAACGCATCGACCGCGGAGAAGGACTTCCGCAATATATCAAAGACCATCCCATTTACTATGCCGGACCGGCAAAAACACCCGAAGGTTATGCATCGGGTTCGATGGGGCCAACCACCGCTGGAAGAATGGATTCTTACGTGGATTTGTTCCAATCGCACGGCGGCAGTATGATTATGCTGGCCAAAGGAAATCGCAGTCAGCAAGTAACGGATGCCTGCAAGAAATACGGCGGATTTTACTTGGGAAGTATAGGCGGCCCGGCGGCTATTCTGGCGCAAAACAGCATTAAAAGCCTAGAATGCGTTGAGTATCCCGAACTGGGAATGGAAGCCATCTGGAAAATTGAAGTGGAAGATTTCCCCGCATTTATTCTCGTGGACGATAAAGGAAACGACTTTTTTCAGGTGGTAGCACAACCGAATTGTGCGTTTGATTAAACGCTTGGGAGACGAAGTCTTTGACTTCGTGAAAATAAAATACCGTAGAGACGATTTTCACATCGTCTCTTTTTTGTAAATTATCGAAGGCACAGCCTTCGTCTCCCACAATATTTTGTACCTTTGCCGCGTAAATCAGCGATTAATCGGGTAATGAAGATTGCTTTTATAGGTGCCGGAAACGTATCAACCGCGTTGGGATTGTATTTCAAAACGAAAGGGTTTGAAATACAGGGCTATTACAGCCGAAACCACCAAAGCGCCGAAAAAGCCGCTCAACTAACCCATTCCCATCCCTACATATCGCCTGAAGAGCTGATAAACGACAGCCAAATGATTTGGATTACAACACCCGATGACCAGATTGAAAAGGTTGCCCGACAACTATCAGAACTTCCCGTTCCACAAAAAAACGAAAAATTAATCCTGCACGCCAGCGGCGTACATTCTCTCGAAATTTTAAATCCGCTGAAAGATAACGGTTATCAAACGGCGTGCGCGCATCCGTTGCTGGCATTCAGCGATCCCGTTTTGGCGCAGGAAAAATTAAATAACGTGTGGTTCGGCATCGAAAAAACGGACGAAGAAAACCAACAACTCACCGATTTTTTCAACACGTGCGGAAATAAAACGCTTCGTATCGATTCCGATAAAAAAACGCTGTATCACGCTGCCGCCTGTGTTCTGTCCAATTATTTGGTGACATTGCTGAACGCATCGTACCGGATTTTCGAGAAATCGGGTGTCGGGAAAGATGACATTCAAAAAGCGACCGCTCCTTTGCTGGAAAGCGTTATCGACAATCTGAAAGACAAGAATTGCGCGGACGCACTTACCGGCCCCATTAAACGCGGCGACGAAAAAACCGTCAGTATGCACGTGGAAAGTTTGAGCGCGTTTATGCCCGAAATGCTTGAATTATATACGCTGATGGGAAAAGAAACATTAAAAATGCTGGCATCCGCGCTTTGCGGTACTAAACCGCACAGCGCATTTAGAAATTTGTAATTCAATCCTTCTGGTGGTCTGAAACCATTGGCGGAGAACTCGCAATAAATTAAAAATTAACAAAATACTCTGCGGAACTCTGTGCTATCTCAGTGTTCTCTGTGTAACTAAAAAAATGACAAAAAAATTACCGTAAAATCGTTTCAGGAAGCAAAAGACAACAACCGGAAAATCAGTATGCTCACCGCGTACGATTATTCGATGGCGAAAATGGTGGATGCAGCCGGAGTGGACTCCATATTGATCGGCGATTCGCTGGGAATGGTTTTTCAGGGGCACGAATCCACCCTACCGGTGACGGTTGACGAAATGATCTATCACACCAAAGCCGTGGTTCGGGGCGTGAAACGTGCGTTGGTTATTACCGATATGCCTTTTTTGTCGTATCACGTTTCGAAAGAAGAAGCGGTGCGAAACGCCGGGCGGTTGGTAAAAGAAGGCGGAGCCGAAGCCGTGAAAATTGAAGGCGGAGCCAACGTTGCCGAAACCATAAAAGCCATTGTGGACGCGCAAATCCCGGTAATGGGACATATCGGGTTGACGCCGCAATCGGTAAACGCTTTTGGTGGATTTAAAGTACAGGGAAAAGACGAAGAAAGCGCGAAAAAAATTCTGGAAGACGCCAAGTCGCTGGAGAAAGCCGGCGTTTTCGCCATCACGCTGGAGTGCGTTCCCCATAAACTGGCGCAACTGATAACGGAATCGATAAAAATACCGACCATCGGAATCGGAGCGGGAAACAGCTGCGACGGACAAGTGCTCGTTATTAACGATATGCTGGGAATGTTCAACGATTTCGTGCCCAAATTTGTTAAACAATATGCCAAACTGAGCACGGAAATTACGGAAGCTATCCAAAATTACATTTCGGAAGTGAAAAGCGGTAATTTCCCTTCAGGCGAGCATACATTTGGAATGGATTCGGATATATTGGAAAAATTATATTAAAGTTAGCTGTTGGCTTTTGGCTTTTAGCCATTAGCTCTTCGTTGAATATTGCACCGTTCTGCCAAAAGCCAAAAAAGTATGATAATCACAACCATAAAAGAATTAAGAGCATATCTCGATACGCAACGAAAATCGGGAAAAACCATCGGTTTGGTGCCGACTATGGGCTTTCTGCACGAGGGGCACCTTTCGCTTATTCGACGTGCCAAAGCCGAAAACCACATCGTCGTAATGAGCGATTTCGTAAACCCCACGCAATTTGCGCCCAACGAAGATTTCGAATCATATCCGCGAAATATCGAACACGACGAGCAACTCGCCACCGACGCCGGAGCCGATGTTATTTTTTATCCTTCGGTTGAAGAAATGTATCCAAATGGAAGTTCCACTTTTGTGGAAGCGGAAGGCGATATCACGAAAGTGCTTTGCGGCGCATCGCGGCCATCGCATTTCAAGGGAGTTACCACGGTGGTAGCGATGCTTTTCAACATCGTTCAGCCGCAAAAAGCCTATTTCGGACAAAAAGATGCACAGCAAGCCGCTGTTTTAATAAAAATGGCAACCGATTTGCATATGAATATCGAACTGATCGTTTGCCCGATTGTTAGAGAAGAAGACGGATTGGTTATGAGTTCGCGCAACACTTATTTATCGGCAAATGAAAGGGCACAAGCGGTAATTTTAAATCAGGCTTTGGTAAAAGCAAAAACCATTTTTGAAAATGGTGAGCATAACGTTCCTAATTTAATAAAAACAATTACCGATAAAATAACCGAAATGCCGCTCGCCGATATCGACTACGTGAGCGTGTACGAATATCCTTCGTTGAAAACGATTGAAACCGTAAAAGAAAAAGCGCTTGCGGCCGTCGCCGTCAGGTTCGGAAAAACAAGACTAATCGACAACATAATTCTGGAAAAATAGATGCAATTAACATTACTAAAAGCAAAACTTCATAAGGCAACCGTTACGGAAGCCAATCTCAATTACACGGGCAGCATCACCATCGATAAAACGCTGCTCGAACAAAGCGGAATTCTGGTTTGGGAAAAAGTAAGCATCGTGAACAATAATAACGGAGCGCGCTTTGAAACCTATGTGATTGAAGGCGAAGCCAACAGCGGAACTATCTGCCTGAACGGCGCCGCTGCCCGGTTGGTGCAACCCGGCGATAAAATCATCATTATGGCGTATGCCATTATGTCGCCCGAAGAAGCGAAAGAGCACACACCCGGGGTTTTTATTTTGGATGATGAAAATAGAATAAGAGAAAGGATATAAATATCTATTTTGAAGCGAATATTCCATATATGGAATATTTTAATTATCTTTGTAAAACGAAGCTGAAGGGATATGATGCAAGTAGAGGCGAGGTTTGAGGTTATATTGTCTGATGACGCGAATACTTTTCTTAACGGTTTGAGTTTTAAAATAAAAGACAAAATAGTTTACAATATTCGTAAATCAACATTCACAACAGACTCCGAATTATTTAAGAAATTGGGAGATACGGATATATGGGAGTTTCGCACGCTTTACAACAACGTTCAATATCGGATATTGGCCTTTTGGGATAAATCGAAAAAAACTGACACGCTGGTAATCGCGACACACGGTTTTATAAAGAAAACGCAAAAAACACCTGCTAAAGAAATCGCAAAAGCCGAAGCTATAAGAAAAGCATACTTTAAATTATAAAAACGATATGGAAGATAAGAAATTTTATACATTAAGCGAGATAGAAGATATACACATAGGCAAAAAAGGAACACCCGAACGCGACAACTATGAGGAAAGAATGCAGTCGTTTCTTGTAGGTGAAGCCATAAAGCAAACTCGACAGTCAAAAAAACTTACACAAGAAGAACTTGGCGCGCGCATCGGTGTACAGCCAGCCCAAATATCACGCATCGAGAGCGGCCGCAACCTTACCCTAACCACTGTAGCCAAAGTATTCAGAGCTATGAATGTGGGCGCAAAATTAGAGATAGACGGCTTGGGTAAAGTGGCATTGTGGTAAGCAGAATGAAGAAAGAAGTTTCGTTCAATATTGCAATCACCGCCGGCGGAACATCGGAAAACAT
This sequence comes from uncultured Petrimonas sp., assembly GCA_934621705.1. Lineage (GTDB taxonomy): Bacteria > Bacteroidota > Bacteroidia > Bacteroidales > Dysgonomonadaceae > Petrimonas. The sequence goes on along the minus strand of CAKTUP010000020.1, from coordinate 6,877 downwards.
CGACGGCATAAGGAAACTTACCAACGTAAGCACCGGAAAGCTGGGTTGGGAGTGCCTGAAAGCGGTTTTAAATCGTTTCCGTTCCGATTTTCACGTGTATTACATCCTTACCGAAACGGCTTATCACGAAGAACTTACCGAAAACGAATGCCCGTTTGTGACTTTTATTCCGGTTTCGGATGCCGAAAGTGTTTACAATGCCGTGGATAAATTAACTAAATCCGTTTCTATCGATTATTTCATTCACTCTATGGCCATTTCCGATTTCACATTCTCCTATGCAGCAAAGGCTTACGAAATAGCACAAGAGATTGAAGCGCTGCAAAAGCCGGAAGGGTTTTGTGATGATGATGTACGTTTTTTATTGGAAAACCCACACACACGAATACCCAAAGGAGAAAAAATTTCGTCGGACGATAACATTATTATCGGTTTAAAACGGACACGAAAAGTAATCCCGCTCATCAAACAAAACAATCCCGATACGTTTTTGGTTGGCTTCAAACTGTTGAAAGACGTATCGGAAGACGAACTGATTGATGCAGCCAACCAACTGGCCGAGAAAAACGGCTGCGATATGGTTTTTGCCAATCAACTAGCGCATATATCGGAAAACGAGCACAATGGAATGTTGATAAAATCGGGAAAAATAATTGCTCGTCCCATCGGAAAAAAAGAAATTGCGGAAGCGATTGTGGAAGGACTAACAAAAGAAGTCGGAAATTAGAAATCAGAAATTAGAAGGAAATGAAAACAATAGTCATCGGCGTTACCGGCGGAATTGCCTGCTACAAAGCCGTAGAAGTAGTTAACCAATTGAAAAAAGACGGTTACAACGTGGAAGTGATTATGACAAAATCGGCGCAGGAATTTGTTACGCCGCTTACCTTCAAAACGATGTCGCACAACCCGGTCATTACCGATATGTTCGACCCGGTGCGCGAATGGGACACCAAACACATCGATTTGGCCAAAGCCGCCGATTTATTCGTGATTGTTCCGGCTACCGCCAATGTCATTGGCAAAATCGCCAACGGAATTGCCGACGATATACTTACCACCACGGTTATGGCAGCCCGAAGCCCTGTGCTTATTTTCCCGGCAATGAACACGTATATGTACGAAAACCCCATCGTGCAGGATAACATTAAAAAACTAAAATCATTTGGCTACCACGTCTATGAAACCGCCGAAGGTGAGCTTGCCTGCGGCGATATCGGCAAAGGAAAACTGCTGCCGTGGGAAGAAATCGTGAAAATTATTGAAGAGTTTGAGTGAGTGATGGATGTAGAGACGCGATTTATCGCGTCTCATTTTTTCGGCCAAAAGGTACAAGAGGGTACCTGTGTGGGTGGGGGTATCCACCCCTTTTTGTTCGTCGTTCCACCTTTTTACCTTCGCCGGCGAAGCTTTTTTGTAAAGTTACCCACCCCTATACCTTCGTCGTTGCGGCTATCGGGGTGGGGAGCCCCACCTGCTTACCTTCATCGTTCCGCCAAAAAGCTCGAAGTTCGAAGCTTCGGGGGTACCCACCCCCACCTAAAGGTGGTTTTGGCGACTGTCTCAAAAGAAATATGGAACACGGATTTAACAGATATACTCAGATTTTATATTCTTAATAATCAGTGTAATAAAAAATATATTTCCCCTTTAACCGGTGAAAATCTGCTTTATCTGTGTCATCTGTGTACTTATGGGCGATCTCATTTTTTATCATCTCAAAACGGAAAAATCAACGGCAAAACAAATATCATCAACACAATATAGATCAATTGCAGGGGCAGTCCCACTTTCACGTAATCCATGAAATTGTATTTTCCGGCAGACATCACCATGGCGTTGGGCGGCGTGGAGAACGGGCTGGCCAAACACATACTGGCAGCGACCGCTACCCCGATAAGGAACGGATAAGGACTGACGCCCATCGACAAAGCGGCTTGCAACGCAATGGGTGCGAACAGAATGGCCGTGGCCGTGTTGCTGATAAACATGGTGAGCAGCGAAGTGGCGCACAAAATTCCGGCGAGCACGGCGTAAGGTCCGTAAATGCCCAGGCTATCCACCAACCCATCGGTAACCAGCGACGATGCGCCCGTTTTTTCCATGGCCGTGGCCAGCGGCATCATTCCCGCGAAAAGGATCACGCTCTCCCAGTTGATGGTGCGATACGCGTCGCGCACGGTGCGGAAACATCCGCCCAGAATTAAAATAACGGCGGCAAGAAGCACGGAAATTACCGGCGGAAACCAGTTGAAAACCATCGAAAGCACCATCAGCACGAGAACCGCGGCCGCGAAAGGCGCCTTGTGCCCGAGCGTTACTTTGGAAGCTTCGGTGGCGGGTTGTCCGATGACCACCACTTCGGTTTCGAGACGGCTCAGCCGATCGATATCTTCCCACGTGCCCTGCACCAGAAGCATATCGCCGGGATGCAGTTTCACATCTTTTACATCCTGAATTATGTAGTGGTCGTTGCGCTGAATACCTAAAATATTCACGCCGTAATTTTTGCGGAATCCAGATTCCTTCACCAGGCGGTTGCGCAACCGGGTGTTGGCAAGCAGTACCACTTCGGCCATGCCGATTTCGCTGAACTTGAATTTTCCGCCAAACCGGGGACGCTCCACCTGTTCGTCCACCTGATTATCGATAAACGAAAGGCTGTTTTCATCCGCAAAGCGCATCACGTTCGCGTAATCGCCGATCACATAAAGAACATCGTTTTCCGTTAAAACCGTACCTGCTTCCGGCAGCGAAGTATGCACCGTTTTGCCGAGCGGCGTATAGGTACGCGTTCTGACTTCGGCTATCAGCAATGCATAGCGTTTGGTGATATCCAACTCGGAAATTTTTTTTCCGATAACGGGAGAATCTTTCTGAAATTCCAACCGGTATAAATTATCGATTACATGGTATTCCGACGCCAGTTGCTCCGGCGATTTCACGGCAGATTTTCCTTCCACGCCGCCCTTTTTGCTTTTTTTATCGAGTATTTTCGTCAGCGGCCACAACAACAGGATTCCTACAGCCAGCAGAATCAATCCCACGGGCAGCGTGGTAAAAAACTCCAATCCGCTGTAACCCGCTTCTATCAACGTGTTGTGCATGATAAGTGTCGGCGGTGTTCCAATCAGCGTCATCATCCCACCGATGCTGCTGGCATAGGCCATGGGCATAAGTAACCGACTGACGCTGGCATTCGATTTGGTTGCCAAACTCACCACAATCGGCATCAGTATGGCCACCGTTCCGGTATTGCTCAGGAACAAGCCGATAAGCGCCGTAACCAGCATCACCAAAGTAAAAAGTTTGTAGTTGCTGTCGCCTGCAAATTGCAATATTTTGTTGCTGATGTTGCCGGCCAGGCCGGTTTGCGAAATGGCTCCGCCCAGAATAAAAAGCGCGGCGATCATAATAACGATGGGATTCGAAAATCCGGCCAGTGCTTCTTCGGTAGTTAAAATACCGGTTAAAACGAGCGCCAGCAACGAGCACAGCGCCACAATATCGGAACGAATCTTACCCCAGACCATCAGGCCGGCGGTAACGACAAGAATAATAATTGTAACGGTCATGAATGTTAAAATTGAGAATCTGCGAAGATACAAAAAAAGGAGCGAATTTTCGCTCCTTCACATTTTTCCGGGTTATAAAAGTTACTTCAACGCATCTTTCACATCCTGGGCGGCTTTTTCAACTCCTTCTTTAAAGTTTTTCCAGCCCTTCTCCACGCCTTCCGCCGCTTTGTTGTACGTGCGGTTTACGTCTTTTTTCAGTTGTTCCCAGTTTTCTTCGGTGCTGTTTTTGATTTTGTCGGTTTGAACCTTAAACTCGTCCCTTTCCTTTTCCAGAGCGGCGATCGATTTTTCGTATTGAGCTTTGGCTTCGGCCGACAATTCATTCGATTTGTTTTTCAAATCGGCTTTCATTTTGTCGATTTCCTTGTTTATACGATCGATTTCGGCATTGGCATCTGCCAGCGCTTTATCTTTTTCGGCGTACGTGTAAACTGTGAAATCTTTCGTTTTGCCGTCTTTTTCGATGACTACGGCCACTTTATCCTTTTCCGGTTGGGGTTCCGTTTTTTTCTGGTTGGTGCAGGAAGACAGCGTCAATCCTACAGCAAAAAGAGCTACCAATGCGGTTTTTGTTAAATTTTTGATTTTCATTTTTTTCTTTTTTATAGTTTAAACTTCCCTTATATAACAAACTTGATTTTTTGTTTGTTCAGAAAATTTAAAAACCAAGCATTTCCAAAAACATTTTTTCATCGATAATCTTTACGCCCAATTTCTCGGCTTTCTCCAGTTTGGCGGGTCCCATATTGTCGCCGGCGAGAATGTAATCGGTGTTTTTCGATACCGATCCGCTGTTTTTTCCGCCGTTTTGCAGAATCATGGCTTTGTACTCGTCGCGCGAATGCAGCTCGAACGTTCCGCTGATAACGATGGTGAGTCCGGCGAGTTTATCTGTTCGTGCGGCCAGGGTTTCTTCGCTCAGTTGGAATTGCAGCCCGTGCGCGCGCAGTCGATTCACAAAATCCAGAAATTTGGGATTTTCGAAATAATCTTTTACGCTTTGCGCGATGCGGCCGCCAATTTCTTCTACGGACGTAAGTTGTTCGATGGTTGCGGCTGCCAGCAAGTCGATATCGGGAAACGCCGATGCCAGTTTCTGCGCTACCGTTTCGCCCACAAACCGGATGCCGAGAGCAAACAATACCCTTTCGTAAGGAATGGATTTCGATTTTTCGATACTTTCCAATAAATTGTTGGCGCTTGTTTCTCCCCAACGCTCCAAGTGTGCCAAATCATCAAACTTCAACGAATACAAATCGGCGGCATCTTTAATTAGATTTTTATCGAAAAGCAACCCGATGGTTTCGGGGCCGATGGTGATATTCATCGCCTTACGGGTAACAAAATGTTCGATACGCCCTTTTATCTGCGGCGGACAATCTTCGCTGTTGGGGCAGTAATGCACGGCTTCGTCTTCGTTTCGCACCAGCGGCGTGCCGCAATCGGGACATCGTTTGGCAAACTGCACTTTATCGCCTATGAGAAAGCGGGCTTCTTTGTCAACCGCGGTGATTTTGGGGATGATTTCGCCGCCTTTTTCCACGTAAACCATATCGCCGATGTGCAAATCGAGTACGTTGATGGCGTCTTCGTTGTAGAGCGACGCCCGCTTTACGGTGGTGCCCGACAGCAAAACGGGATCGAGATTGGCGACGGGCGTGACCGCTCCGGTGCGCCCCACCTGATACGAAACCGATTCCAGGCGCGTGAGCGCTTGTTCGGCGTTGAATTTGTAGGCAATAGCCCATCGGGGGAACTTGGATGTGGAGCCGAGATTGCGTTGCTGTGAAAGGGAATCTACTTTTAACACCACTCCATCGGTGGCGACTGATAGATTTTTACGCTCCACGTCCCAGTATTTCAGAAACTCGAAAACTTCTTCCGGCGAACTGCATCTTTTTGTTGCTTTCGATACATTCAAACCCCATTTTCGGGCGAGTTCCATATTTTCAAAATGGCTGTTTGTTGGTAACTGTTCGCCCATTACGTAGTACATATACGACTCCAGTTTTCGCGATGCAACCACCCTTGAATCCTGCATTTTCAGCGTTCCCGATGCCGCATTGCGCGGATTGGCAAAAAGCGGTTCTTCCTGCGCTTCGCGCTCTTTGTTGAGTTCTTCAAAAACATTCCACGGCAGCAGAATTTCACCGCGCACTTCGATGTAATCGGGAATGTCGTCGCCTTTCAGTACCAACGGAACGTTTCGGATGGTGCGGACGTTAGCCGTAACGTCATCGCCCTGACGCCCGTCGCCGCGCGTAATGGCCTGCGATAATCGGCCGTTTTCGTACACCAGCGAAATGGATGTTCCGTCGAATTTTAGTTCGCACACGATTTCAAATTCTTCGTTCAATGAACGTTTTACGCGGTTGTAGAAATCGGCAACTTCGCCTTCGGTGTAGGTGTTTTGGAGCGATAACATCGGGTAGCGGTGTTTCACCTGCACGAAATTCTTGTTGATATCGCTGCCTACACGCATCGTGGGCGAATTGGGATCGTGAAATTCGGGATGCTGCGCTTCCAACTCCACCAGTTGCTGCATGAGTTTATCAAACTCGAAATCGGAAATCGTGGACTGCGAAAGCACGTAGTAGTTGTAGTTGTGTTCGTGCAGTTGGCGGCGAAGATTTTCTATAACCCCTAAATCCCCCGAAGGCCCCCTCCGACTCCCCCCGAGGGGGAGGGTGGCAGGTTGAATATTGTTGTTGGAAAATAAATCCTTCATTGAATTGTCTTTTATCTTGGTTCCTGGCTCTTGTTTCTAATGAAATACCCTCATCCACGGAAAAACAGTTTTTCTCCCGTTTTTCGGCGAAAAATTATCTATCGATGCCGAAACGGTCAGCATTTGCTGAAACAGCACGTTACCTTCGGTAAAATGCAGGTTGTTGTTGAAACGCACTTTCACAAAATCCGATTCTATCAGACGGATGTACCATTCACTTTCAATATACGATTTTGCTTGCAAAAATTGCGTTCCCCAATACAAATTACCGCCAAACGTATCGGCTAACCGCATCCGCGGATCACCCACGTATAACGTGTTTTTTGTGCCGATTCCCCACATTTCGGCATCGCCGCGGGCAACAAAACCGACGGGTTTGTACAATTCGTTATCGAAACGGCGGTCGCGTTCGTATCCTATTAACGTTCCGGCAGCAATCAATCCCTTAAATCCGTTTTCTTTTTCGTATTCCAGCCCAAGCGTTGCCTGCAATTGCAAATTCTCGCTCACGCCTTCGCCCGGCGTGGCGGGTTTGGTGTTGGAGTAATGATACATATACGATTGAAAATCG
>CAKTUP010000019.1 GCA_934621705.1 uncultured Petrimonas sp. | reverse complement strand
GCATAATTTTCGAGTTCAAGAATACCGTCTATCTGATGCTTGAAAGCTTCCTGCACACCTACAATATCGAAATTGTGAAAACGAACCAGTCCTTTCACCATCTCTTTGCGGTGTTTCCAGGCGTCTAAACTGTCCCGGTCTGTATCCATTCGGATATTGAATGTGGCGATATTCATGGTGAAATCTTTAGTGGTTTGCGCACAACCTGTCAGAATTAAGCTGAAAATCAGCAAAAAAAGGAGCGATGTTTTTTTCATTTTATATATGTGTTTTAATTATTTCTTCTTACGCTAACCAGCGTCCAAACCGGCAAATGGTCGGATGCAACGGGTTCGTTTTCTACTTTTGCTTGCACGACTTCGAAACGAAAGGCTGCGGATCGTTTTCCAAAAACATAATCGATGCATCGATTGGGATTTACAACCGGAATTGTCGGCTGCGCCGGATCATTAAGAACCATCCAATTTTTCGATAATTCCCTAATCTCTTCCGATTCCGGAACGGCGTTTAAATCGCCGGCCAGAAAAACAGGTTTGTCCGTATATTTTTTCAACGCCTCGTTAATCAGCGCCACCGAAGCAAACCTATCGGGCTGCCTCAACGACCAGTGCGTGCTGCAAATAACGTAATCCGCCATTTCAACGATCAGTAAACTTCGTTTTTCTTCGCTTCCGGGAAGTGGAACTCCGTAAAAACGCAGCGGCTTTTCTTTCGTTAAAATTCCAACGCCGTATTTTCCTCCGTCATAATCGATGGACGCATTATAAACTGCGTGCATGTTGGTTCGTTTTGCCAATTCGTCCAAAACAACCATGCCCCCACTCCGCGCCGTTGCGCTGTCTAATTCCTGAAGAGCGACGCAATCGGCATTTATCCGCTCGATCACTTTCGCTACGCGATTGAAATCGGTAACTTCGTCCATTCCGCGGGCGTTGCGGATGTTGTAGGAAAGAATTTTCAACTGAGCCCCCTCGTCGGGTGTTTTTTTGGTTACGGAGCAACTGCCGAAAAGCAAAACGGCCATCATTAAGGAAAAAAACCTCAACAGTTTCATCTTATATCTATTTTAGTTTTCAAAGTTACAATTTTACACATAATTATAGCGTTTATAACAAAATTAAATCTCAACTTTCTTCTAACTGTCTCTACACTAAGCAGAACACTTCTAAATAATCGAATTAAAGAAATTATTCTGTAAATAATTCTTTTTTGACGTTTTAAAATGCTATTTTTGTGCTCTCAATTGAGAAACTGTTTTGAATTTTGCGAACAGATATTTTTGTTTATTCTTTTATGCTGTTTTCTGCCCTTTTTCGCGTCTTTGAACTTTCCTTCCTTTCAAATAGCCCGCTATTTGATGCGAAACGAAAGTCCAAATCCATCAAAAAATGACTAAAAAACATCGCATAAAAAAATTCAAAACAGTTTCTCAATTTTCACATTCCGTTAGAACTAATTTATCATTTTTTGCCACCACAACTGAAAATCAATATAATTACTAAATAAATTTTTAAACAAAAACTTTATGAGCTGGCTAATTAAATCTTCTATCGGACGGAAACTGATCATGAGTATATCGGGTTTGTTTCTGGTCCTATTTTTGATGTTTCACAGTCTGATGAACTTCGTGGTTATCATCTCGGCCGAGGCGTACAACAGTATTGCTGCCATGCTGGGTGCTAACTGGTATGCTCTTATCGCGACCGGAATATTGGCGCTGGGTTTCATTATCCACATTATTTATGCCTCTATCATCACGCTGCAGAATCAGAAAGCGCGCGGATCGAGCAAGTATGCGGTTACCAAATCGCAAAAAAACGTATCGTGGTCATCAAAAAACATGTATGTACTGGGTGTGATAATCTTAGGATTTCTCGTGCTGCACTTGATTCACTTTTGGTCTAAAATGCAATTGGTAGAACTGATGCACGGACACGATTACGCTGCTGCAGGTTACCACGATCCCACAGACGGAGCCTATTTTATTCGCGAACTTTTCATTCAACCGCTCTACAGTATTATATATATTGTATGGCTTGTTGCTCTCTGGTTCCACCTCACACACGGTTTCTGGAGCGCGATGCAAACATTGGGATGGAACAACCAGATATGGCTTCCCCGCCTGAAAAAAGTTTCTTACGTGGTTGCAACCTTCATTTGCTTGTTGTTTGTTTCTGTTCCGGTTTATTATCTGCTTGGCTTTGGCGCGTAATTTTACTTACTAAAACTTAAAAACATTATGATAAACAAAGAAGAAACTGCAAAAGTAGAAAGCAAAACTACTGTGGCAGACAATAAAATAAAGTTGGATTCTAAAATTCCAAAAGGGCCGTTGGCCGAAAAATGGTCAACTTACAAGGCCAAGCAAAAACTGGTGAATCCGGCCAACAAACGCCGCCTCGATGTTATTGTGGTGGGAACGGGACTTGCCGGAGCATCGGCTGCCGCTTCGCTGGGCGAACTGGGATTCAACGTGTTGAATTTCTGTATTCAGGATTCACCCCGCCGTGCGCACTCCATTGCTGCGCAAGGTGGTATAAATGCTGCAAAAAACTATCAAAACGACGGCGACTCAGTATATCGCCTCTTCTACGATACCATTAAAGGCGGCGACTATCGTGCACGCGAAGCCAACGTTTACCGCCTGGCCGAAGTTTCCAACGAAATTATCGACCAATGCGTGGCACAGGGAGTTCCTTTCGCACGCGAATATGGTGGTTTGCTGGATAACCGTTCTTTCGGCGGCGCACAGGTATCGCGTACATTCTACGCCCGCGGCCAAACCGGACAGCAATTGCTTCTGGGCGCTTACAGCGCGTTGAGCCGTGCGGTTAACAAAAAGCAAGTGAAATTATATACCCGTTACGAAATGGTGGACCTCGTGATTATCGACGGCCGCGCCCGCGGAATTATCGCCCGCAACCTCGTAACCGGAAAACTGGAACGCTTTGCGGCTCACGCCGTGGTTATTGCCAGCGGCGGATACGGAAACGCGTTTTTCCTTTCCACCAACGCCATGACTTCCAACGGATCGGCGGCTTGGCAATGTTACAAGAAAGGCGCTTATTTCGCCAATCCTTGTATGGCGCAAATCCACCCCACGTGTATTCCCGTTCACGGCGAATTCCAGTCGAAACTGACGCTGATGTCGGAATCGCTGCGTAACGACGGCCGCATCTGGGTTCCCAAGAAAATGGAAGATGCCGAAGCCATCCGCGCCGGCAAGCTGAGACCGACCGAAATAAAAGAAGAAGACCGCGATTATTACCTGGAACGCCGTTATCCCGCTTTCGGGAACCTGGTTCCCCGCGACGTGGCATCGCGCGCAGCCAAAGAACGCTGCGACGCCGGCTACGGAGTTGGAACAACCGGACTGGCCGTATATCTCGACTTTGCCGATGCCATCAACCGCTTAGGCAAAGATGTAGTGGAAGCCCGCTACGGAAACCTTTTCCAGATGTATGAAAAAATCGTTAACGATAATCCGTACGAAACTCCGATGATGATCTATCCGGCCATCCACTACACGATGGGCGGAATTTGGGTGGATTACGAACTGATGTCTTCCATTCCTGGGCTTTTCGCCATCGGCGAAGCCAATTTCTCCGATCACGGAGCCAACCGTTTGGGAGCTTCAGCGTTGATGCAGGGATTGGCCGACGGATATTTCGTTCTTCCGTACACCATCCAAAGCTACCTGTCAGACCAAATCCGCGTGCCACGGTTCAGCACCGACAGCCCCGAATTTGAGCAGGCAGAAAAAGAAATCGATGCCCGCATGGAAAGACTGATGAGCGTGAAAGGCAAGCATTCGGTGGACTATTTCCACAAAAAACTGGGCCACATTATGTGGGATCTGGTTGGAATGGGACGCGAAGCCGAAGGCTTAAAGAAAGCCATCGATGACATGAAGGTGTTGAAAAAGGAATTCTGGGCAGATGTGCGCATTCCGGGCGAAAAAAGCTCGCTCAACGTTGAGTTGGAAAAAGCGCTTCGCTTGGCCGATTTTATCGAAATAGGCGAACTTATGGCTCACGATGCGTTAGACAGAGAAGAATCCTGCGGCGGACACTTCCGGTTGGAACACCAAACCGAAGAAGGCGAAGCCATGCGCCACGACGACAAATTCGCGTATGTTTCCTGCTGGGAATACATGGGCGAAGACAACGCTCCCGTGATGTACAAAGAACCGCTCGATTATGAGTTTATTGTTCGTGAACAAAGAAATTACAAGTCGTAAAATCAGTTGACAAGTTTGCAGTTCACGGTTATCAGACTATAAACTGCAAACTGAATACCCATTACTAAAAAACTACCAATATGGACAAAGATATCAACATAAAAGTAAAAGTATGGCGTCAGAAAGGCCCGAGAGAAAAAGGACACTACGAGACATACGAATTGAAAAATATATCGCAGGGCAGTTCGTTTCTTGAAATGCTTGACATACTGAACGAACAACTCATCAACGAAGGAAAAGACCCGGTGGTTTTCGACCACGATTGCCGCGAAGGCATTTGTGGGATGTGCAGCTTGTATATCGACGGATTTCCGCACGGCCCCGATGAAGACATTACCACTTGCCAGCTACACATGCGTAAGTTCAACGAAGGCGATACCATCACGGTAGAACCTTGGCGTTCGGCCGGATTCCCCGTGATCCGCGACCTGATGGTTGACCGTACCGCTTTCGACAAAATTATCCAGGCAGGCGGATACGTTTCGGTAAACACCGGCGGTATTCCCGACGGTAACGCCATCCCCATTCCCAAATACGCTGCCGACGAAGCCATGGATGCTGCCGCCTGCATCGGATGCGGAGCGTGTGTGGCAACGTGCAAAAACGGATCGGCTATGCTTTTCGTAGCAGCGAAAGTGAGCCAGCTGGCTTTGCTACCGCAAGGAAAAGTGGAACGCGCCAAACGCGCCAAAGCCATGGTTGCGAAAATGGATGAGCTGGGATTCGGCAACTGTACCAATACCGGCGCTTGCGAGCAGGAATGTCCCAAAAACATTTCCATCAGCCACATCGCGCGCTTGAACCGCGAATATTTGCACGCGAAAATTAAAGATTAAAATCCTTTCAACCGATAGAGAAAAGCGTTTTATCCTTCACCGGATCAAAACGCTTTTTTAGCATTTATTAAAAAAATATGTTTTTTTAACAGCTCTTGTTTTAACTTTTCCTGTTTTCAACTGTCTTATTGTATAGATTTGCTTTTGCAAACGGTTGGATTTTTATTTAAAACATATTAGTTATGAAATCAAAAAAGACATTATTGATCAGTGCGATATTTGTACTATCGATGTTAAGTATGCCTGCATTTTCTCAAATCAGGTTTGGTGTAAAAGCAGGAGTCGAGTTAGATAATCCTACTTTTAGCAGCAGTGCTTTTAAGGTTGAAAACATGACATCTTATTATGTCGGACCGGCTTTAGAAGCGATGTTCCCTTTTGCAGTGGTGGATTTCGGTTTGGAAACTGCTTTGTTGTATTCTGATAATAGAATGACTGTTACTAATTTAACCGGCGAAACAGAAAGTAAAGATGTCTCAAACCGATACATTACTTTACCGGTAAATGCAAAAGTTAAGGTTCCATTAGGTTCTGAAACATTTAAAATCTATGGTGTTGCCGGGCCTTACGCAGCTTATTTGATCTCGGGTGACAAAATCGATTTCCAATCTATGGGGGACGACATCAAAGCTAAAAGTTTTGAAGCAGGTATAAACCTGGGGTTAGGTTTTGAGTTGTTTAGAATGGTTCAACTCGGAGCGAATTACCGAGTGAAACTTACCGACAATTACGCTACCGATAAGCCGCAATGGGACGACCCGCTGAACGGCAAGTCGCAAACCTGGAGTATTTCCGCAGCCGTATTCTTTTAATGACACATGACATTTGCTGATGTAGTTCTTCCGCTTCCTTTAGCCGAATCTTTTACCTACGCCGTTCCTGCAGCAATGAAAGGAAAAATAGGTATCGGATTCAGGGCGATAGTTCCGTTCGGGAGACAAAAGTTTTACACAGCAGTCATTCTCAGGCTACAGAACAATGCTCCGAAAGGAGTTGACGTAAAAGAAATCCATTCCCTCACAGATTCACATCCTGTTGTGAACGAACACCAGATTCGGTTGTGGGAATGGATTTCTTTTTATTATATGTCGCCTTTGGGTGATATTTTCAAAGCGGCGCTTCCCTCGGGAATGAAACCGAGCGATTTGGAAGTGAAATACACGCCCAAAACCGAAAACTACATCCGTTTTCATCCCGGTTTGAAGTTGGATGATGCCGAAAAAAATATCGGAAAAGCCAAAAAACAACTCGAACTCTTTAGAGAGATATCCGAAATCCTGTCGCTGAAAAACTTCATCAGCCGCAAAGAATTGCTGGAAACTACCGGATATTCGGCAGCCGTACTCAACGGATTGATCGAGAAAAACATATTGACCCAATACTCCGAAGACGTAAGCCGGATTGACAAACAGGTTGAAGCATCGCGCAAACCCTACAACTTAAGCGAACATCAGCAAAAAGCATTTGACGAAATAAACCGTTGTTTCGAAGAAAAAAATGTGTGTTTGCTGCACGGGGTTACGTCAAGCGGAAAAACCGAAATCTACATCCACCTTATTGAAGAGGAACTGAAACGGGGAAAACAAACACTTTATCTGGTTCCAGAAATCGCACTCACCACGCAACTGACCACAAGGCTGCAAGCCGTTTTTGGCGATAAGCTGGGCATTTATCATTCCAAAATAAACGACAACGAACGCACCGAAATCTGGCAGAAAATGCTGTCGGATTCTCCGTACGAAATCGTTATCGGTGTTCGCTCGTCGCTCTTTTTGCCGTTCAACAAGTTGGGTTTAGTCATTGTGGACGAAGAACACGAAACCAGCTACAAGCAACAAGACCCATCTCCTCGCTACCATGCACGCGATACGGCCATTATGCTGGCGCATGGTTGCGGAGCAAAAACGTTGCTGGGATCAGCAACACCCTCCATCGAAACGTTTTACAACGCCAAAACCGAAAAATACGGACTGGTAACGCTCGAAAAACGATTCGAAAACATGGAGCTTCCCAACATCTCGTTCGAGAACACGCAAGAACTTCGCCGGAAGAAAAAAATGAAATCGGTTTTGGCTCCCACACTTATCGAGAAAATTAATTCGGCGTTGGAATCGGGTGAACAAGTAATTCTGTTTCGTAACCGGCGTGGTTTTGCCCCAATGCTGGAGTGCAAACTTTGCGGTTGGACACCAAAATGTAACCGCTGTGACGTTTCGCTTACCTACCACAAAAACCGACGCGAGCTGAAATGCCACTACTGCAACAAAACCTACAAACCGGTATATGAATGCCCCGTTTGCCATGAAAAAAGCGTGGATCTTATCGGCATGGGAACGGAGAAACTGGAAGAAGAAGTTGCGCAACTCTTTCCCGATGCCGCTATCGCTCGAATGGACACCGATGCCACGCGCGGGAAAAACAGTTACGAAAAAATAATCTCTGATTTTCAGAACAAAAAAGTGCAGATTTTGGTGGGCACACAAATGCTGTCGAAAGGATTGGATTTCGATAACGTGAGCATTGTGGGAATTATTTCGGCGGACGGGTTGCTCAATCACCCCGATTTTCGTTCGCACGAACGCGGATTTCAACTGATGTTGCAGGCTGCAGGCCGATCCGGAAGAAAAAATCGCCAAGGCGAAGTGATTATTCAAACTGCCGATCCGGAACAGCCTATTTACCGATATTTGCAGGCAAACGATTACGAAGGCTTCTATCATTCGCAACTCGCGGAACGAAAATTATTCAATTATCCGCCTTACAAGCGATTGATTTCTATTGTTTTCAAGCACAAAGATGAGCGAAAAGCAGAATCGGGAGCAGCGTATTTTGCCCGATTATTGAAACAATCGCTCGGCGAAATGGTGCTGGGGCCGAACAAACCCGTCGTCAGCCGCATTCAGCGATACCATATCCGCGATATTTTACTGAAATTGGATAACAATCTTTCTCCTTCCAAAATTCGGGAGTTTATTAAATCCGTCGAGTCCCGTTTCCGAGAAAAACCGGATTTTAAATACGTGGTGATGTATTATGATGTGGATGGGATATAGTAATTTGTCAAGGATTATTTCTTTGTTTTCTTTGTATTCACTATTTTTGTAGAATTTAAATAATACCGCTTATGACAAGAATAAAATCTCACAATAAACTTCCGACATTCGACGAATTGTTAATTCCTACCGTTAAAGCCTTAATAAAACTTGATGGTTCTGGGAGTATTGAGGAAATCAATAGCAAAGTTTATGAAATTAAAAATATTTCTGAAGAAATATTAAACATACCTCACGGGGATTCAGGGACGATGAGTGAGGTCGATTATAGATTAGCTTGGAGCAGAACATACTTAAAAAAATACGGACTTTTAGAAAATTCATCTCGTGGAATTTGGGCTTTACTAAAACACGACATTGATAGTTCAATCTTAGACCCTAATGAAATAGTAAGAACGGTCAGGGATCAAGAGAAGAAAATAAGAAAAACAGAATTAATTCCTTCAACAAAAAAAGAAATTAAAGAAGAAATTACTGATGAAGTTAATTACACTCAAAACTGGAAAGAAAATCTTTTAGGTATTTTATATTTAATTCCTCCTGATGCCTTTGAGAGACTTTCACAAAGAATTTTACGAGAAAGCGGTTTTTCTCAGGTAGATGTTACTGGAAAATCAGGAGATGGAGGAATTGATGGAAAAGGAATCGTAAGGATGAGTGGACTTCTAAGTTTTCATGTGATTTTTCAGTGCAAAAGATATAAAGGTTCAATAACACCAAGTCAAATTCGTGACTTTAGAGGAGCTATGCAAGGAAGAGCAGACAAAGGACTCTTTATTACTACAGGATCATTCACGAAAGAAGCTATAAAGGAAGCAACAAGAGATGGTGCACCACCTATAGATTTAATTGATGGAGAAATTCTTTGTAAAAAACTAAAGGAATTAAAACTCGGAGTTGAGACACAGTTAATTGAGTCTGTCGAAATAAAAGATGACTGGTTTAAAAAATTATAAAATGTAATCTCCTAAAACGCAAAAAAGCGAACTGCATCTGCAATTCATTTTTACTTTTTTATCTGTCTTCGCCGGGAAATTCACTATGTTAAAATATTGTATTTCCTCACTTATCTAAAATATTTATTACATTTGCATTATGGGAAATACCGGACACATAGAAATCAACATTTCCGGTTCAAAAGGAAATATTAAGTTAAGCCCTGATAATTTTGACATCAAGGAGATTATTCCCATTTTAGAAAATGTAGAAAACCTTTTGTTTCCGAAAGAAAAAAAAAGCAGACCGCTTGTAAGTTATGATATTCAAGAAGGGTCAGTTAAACATGTTTTTAGAACAACTCTTCAGTATATTATTGGATTTAACGCAATAATCGGACAAATCAACAACTCTCAAAATATTGATTTTTTGGACGCGGAAACAGCAAAAGCTTTCGAAAATTTTCAGGCATCTGCCATAAAAAAAGATTATGTCTTTCATATAAAAACTTCTCTGCCAACTTCTAATGCAATATATATCACTAAGGAAACTAATCTGATTAGAACTGAAGCTATTTGGACAGATGCCGAATTTTATTTCTACGGAAAAATCACAAACGCAGGAGGCAAAGATAGAGCCAACATTCACATTGTTACAGACGATTTAGGCACAATTAGGGTGCAAACACCGATTAGTTTTCTCGAAAAATACGAAGAAAATATGCTTTATAAAAATTTAGGCATTAGGGCAAAAGGAAAACAACATTCTGAAACGGGAGAAATTGATACATCATCATTGGATTTCATTGAATTAATTGATTACGAGCCAAAATACGATGAAAAATACCTTAAAACTCTCCGAGACAGAGCAAAGAAAAATTGGCTTGGGAAAACAAATCCGGAAATATGGCTCCTACAAGTAAGAGAAGGGTATGAAGTATAAAGCGGTTTTGTTGGATACTAGTTTCTTTCTGAGATTCCTGAATGAAGATGACCCTTTATTTAGGAATGCAGATGGATATTTTCGTTATTTTATCGAAAATGAAATAACAATGATCATATCCACTATTTCTATCGCCGAATATTGTGTTGGTGGCGAAGTTCAGGAATTACCTTTAAGAAATCTACAAATTTTGCCTTTCAATTTCGAACACTCTAAAAGAACCGGAGAATTTGCCAGAATTGTTTTTACCGAAAAGAATAATCTGAGACTTTCTCAACGCAACATTATTCCAAACGACTCAAAACTTTTTGCACAAGCGGATATCGAGGAACTTATCCACTACTACCTATCATCTGATACCGAAAGCAATAAAATCTACGAACTTCTAAAAAAGGTTGATAATCCAAGATTTCAGTTCATTGATTTAAATACTCCATACAACGAAACTTTTGGGGTATTAGGTTTCGAGTAGTTATTTGAAGCTTTTGGGGTTAAACTGGGAGACGATGCTTTCGACTTCGTCCAAATATAACGAAGTTAAAAACTTCGTCTCCCAAAACGCAAAAAACCGAACTGCATCCGCAATTCGGTTTTTACTTTTTTATCTGTCTTCGCCGGGAGATTCACGAAGTTAAAAACACCGTATCCCGCGAAACTTTATTTCATTTCAATTTCTTCTTTCAGGTCTATTTCGTTGTTATCCTTGTCGTAGAATACGTATTGCAGGAATCCCAAACTTTGATTGGGTACCACTTTGAGTGAAACTCCGTATTTCTTTTTCCATTTGTACTTCACCGAAAATAAACCTTGTTGAACATAAGCTGCAACATAAGGATGTATGTGCAGACTGAATTTCTTCACTTTTAGCTTGTTGGCCAAATAATCGATTTTTCCTTCCAACGTGTCGGTAAACAAAATCGACGATTTAATCTTTCCTTTTCCAAAGCAGGTGGGGCATACCTCGCTTGTGGCGACTTCCATTTCGGGGCGAACCCGCTGACGCGTGATTTGCATCAACCCGAATTTGCTTAACGGAAGAATTTTGTGTTTCGCTCTGTCCGATGCTAAAAACTCGTTCATTTTGTTGAACAGTTTGTTGCGATGATCGCCCGAATTCATATCGATGAAATCTACCACGATAATGCCGCCCATATCGCGCAAGCGCAGTTGGCGGGCAATTTCTTCGGCGGCGGCAACATTCACTTCATAGGCGCTGTCTTCCTGTCCGAGCGATTGTTTGTTGCGGTTTCCGCTGTTCACGTCAATAACGTGCAATGCTTCGGTGTGTTCAATAATGAGATAAGCGCCGTTTTTAAATGTAACGGTTTTGCCAAAGAGCGATTTAACTTGCTTTGTGACGCCAAAGTTGTCTAAAACAGGTGTTGCTCCGTTGTAATGTTTTACTACATTTTTCCGGTCGGGAGCAATCAGGGCGACATACTCGGCAATCTGTTTTGCCACATCGGAATCGTTGATGTGGATTTGTTCAAACGATGGACTGAAGATATCCCGAAGCAAGCCAACCGTTCGTCCGGTTTCTTCAAAAACCAGCGACGGCGCTTTTGCCTTGGGCAGTTTTTCGGCAGTATCTTCCCAGCGTTTTACTAATGCTTTTAGCTCTGCGTCAAGCTCAGCCACTCTTTTACCTTCGGCGTTTGTACGAATAATTACGCCAAAGTTTTTGGGTTTGATGCTTTGGATGAGTTGTCGAAGGCGGGCGCGTTCTTCGCGCGACCTGATTTTTTGCGAAACCGAAACCCGGTCGATAAACGGAATCAATACCATAAATCGTCCGGCGAATGAAATTTCGGCAGTTAATCTCGGTCCTTTCGTTGAAATGGGTTCTTTGGCAACTTGCACCAATACTTCTTGTCCCACTTTCAATTTTTCGGAGATTAAGCCTTCTTTTTCAATTTCGGGCAGCAGTTTCATCTTCTGAATCTGCGGCTTTTTCTTTTCCTCTACGGCCTTCTGAAAACTCGAAACAGAGTTAAATTCTACCCCTAAATCCAAATAGTGAAGAAAAGCGTCCTTTTTGTGTCCTACATCAACAAATGCAGCATTTAGCGCAGGCATCAATTTTTTAACCCTGCCTAAATAGATGTTTCCAACCGCGTAAGATTCACTTTGGCTCTCTTGCTGCAACTCTACGAGTTTTTTGTCTTCGAGCACCGCCAGCGTAATCTCTTTGGGTTGAACATCCACTACAAGTTCGCTTGTCACAATTTTTTATTTTTAAATGTTTAATTAATAGGCTTCTGCTCCACTGAGCAGAAAGCAGTGTTCTCACGAACACCTTTGAAATGGTTATACACAAAGAACAAACTTTTCCCGATGAAATCTTTCAAAGTTTGTTCTTGTATAGGATGGTTTAATAAACTTCAGAAAAGACTATTTTTTCTTTTTATGTCTGTTTTTTCTCAGTCTTTTTTTCCGTTTATGTACAGCCATTTTATGCCTTTTTCTTTTTTTTCCGCTTGGCATTTTGTTTAATTTTTAAAATTTACGTTTCTTAATTATTTATTATCCTTTAACTTGAGCAACAAACGTTTTTGCCGGTTTGAAAGCGGGTATATTGTGTTCGGGGATAATGATTGTTGTATTTTTAGAGATGTTGCGAGCTGTTTTTTGTGCTCTTTTCTTCACGATGAAGCTGCCGAAGCCTCTCAAATAAACATTCTCATTACTTGCTAATGAATCTTTTACAACTTCCATGAAAGATTCAACTGTTGCCAAAACAGATGCTTTATCTACACCCGTGTTCTTTGCAATTTCGTTTACAATGTCTGCCTTAGTCATTTTATTATTTTTTTAATGTTAGTGATATAAGTTAATTCTTAAAATTTTGGACTGCAAATATATAGCTTTTTTTTCATCTCAAAAAATAAATCCTACTTATTTTTAATTTTTTCTGCATTTTTCTCAACTAAACGTGTTTTTAACGTAGCTTTGTATCAGTTTTGCAAAGATAATGAATAAAAAAGAGAACGACAAACTGATTAGCAGAGTTTTACAAGACTGGTACAGACAACACAAAAGAAGTTTACCGTGGAGAGACAGCAAAGACCCGTATGTGGTTTGGATTTCCGAGATTATTTTGCAGCAAACCCGCGTAAATCAGGGGCACGATTATTTTTTGCGTTTCGTGGAAAAGCTCCCCGATATTAAATCGCTGGCCGAAGCGCTGGAAGATGATGTGCTAAAGATTTGGCAAGGATTGGGATATTATTCGCGGGCAAGAAACCTGCACACGGCAGCCAAACAGATTATGGAGAAATTCGATGGAGTTTTCCCATCATCGCACAGCGATATCCTTTCGCTGAAAGGCGTGGGCGAATACACGGCGGCGGCTGTTGCGTCCATTGCTTTCGGGTTGCCGTATGCCGTTGTGGATGGAAATGTTTTTCGGGTGCTGTCGCGGTTGTTCGCCATTGAAACAGCGATAGATTCAACGGCCGGAAAAAAGCTTTTTGCCGAAACGGCGCAATCCATTCTCGACAGAGAAAATCCCGGAAATCACAATCAGGCGATGATGGAACTGGGCGCGCTGGTTTGTACTCCCAAGTTACCGAAATGTGCGGAATGCCCGTTGCAAACGGTTTGTTTGGCCTTAGAAAAGAAAAATGTACTGGCTTTTCCGGTCAAGAAAGGAAAAATAATTCAGAAAGAACGCTTTTTCAATTATTTCCACATCGAGCAAAACGGATACACATATATTATAAAGCGCGACAATTCCGATGTCTGGAAAAACCTGTATGAATTTCCCTTAATCGAAACCGATGAACAAAACGATTTACTAATGCTGCAGGCCAATCCCTGTTTTTCCAATCTGTTTCAATCTGCCGGAAAAATTTGTTTTCAACACAAACTTCGTTTAAAACACGTGCTGTCGCACCGCATCATTCATGCCGATTTTTATCGGGTAGAACTCAGCGAGCAATTCGCTTTTGATGAAGATAAAAAATTCATCAAAATCGAAGCTGCATCCCTGTTTGAATATCCGGTATCGCGGCTCATCCATAAATATTTAGAAACAATTTAGCATTAAAACTTGTAGAATCCAAAATAATCACTAATTTTGCTCTGAATTGATTTATTTTGTTAAACCAAATTTTTAAAAAGTTATGTCGGTAAATAAAGTTATTTTAGTAGGGAATGTGGGAAAAGATCCGGAAATGAAGTATTTTGACAACGATGTTGCCAAGGCTAATTTTTCGTTGGCTACCAGCGAAAGAGGCTACACGGCAGCCAACGGCACTCAGGTTCCCGAACGCACAGAGTGGCACAATATCGTATGCTGGCGCGGATTGGCGCAGATTGCGGAAAAGTTTGTTAAAAAAGGGTCTCAGTTGTATATCGAAGGAAAAATCCGCTCACGCTCGTATGACGACCAAAACGGCGTGAAGCGCTATATAACTGAAATTTACGCCGATAATTTAGAGTTATTGGGAAAAAGAGGCGGTCCAAACAACGATAATCAAGGAGAATTTCCACCGCCGGAAAGAGCGTCATCAACATCGGAATCGATGGATTTGAGCGATAATTCTGAAGCAGATGACTTGCCGTTTTAAAAAAACATCGTAATTTTGCAGAGAATGTTTTAATCCCGATTGTTGGATTGGAACATTCTCTTTTGTTTCACTAAATTTCCTTCAATTGGATCCTGATCCTCTTTCGTTTATATACCCCGATATACAAGCAGCCGCATTTTCGGCCGCCGATTATCTTCTGATTGTACTCACGCTGGTACTCACCTTTATTAATGCTGTAATTTCCGGATCGGAAATCGCTTTTTTCTCCCTCAATCAAGAAGAAACCGAAAAAATCCACACCGATACAGACCATAAATCCGTACGCGCCTCACAACTGTTGCAAAAACCGGAGAAACTGCTGAGCGCTATCGTAATTTCATACAATTTCCTGAATATTACGATAGTTACCCTGTTTTTCTACTTACTTAATCTTATTCCGTTTTTCTCGGGAAGCCACAACAAAATAATACTCGAACTGCTGGTTATCATCGTGTTCATCCTACTTTTCGTAGAAATCATCCCTAAAACCTACGCCTCGCGAAGATCGTTGCAGTTTGTGCGGAACAATTCCCGGTTCATCACCATCCTCAATAAGTTGATGGCTCCTTTTTCATCGCTGCTGGTCAGAACATCCAATATTTTCAGCAGGAGCACCATACGGAAAAGGTATGAAATCTCGATGGACGATTTGTCGAAAGCTTTGGAAATAACATCGGGCGAGATCAAACACGAGCAGGAAAAAGATATGCTCGAAGGCATTATCCGGTTTAGGGACACAACGGTGAATGACATTCTTGTATCGCGAACCGACGTAGTGGCCATCAACATAGAAACGCAGTTTACGGAAGTAATACGGTTTATTGTGGAAGCCGGTTTTTCGCGCATTCCGGTTTTCGATGAAAATCCCGATAACATAAAAGGGATTTTATACGTAAAAGACCTGTTGCCGCATTTGGGAAAAGCCGATAATTTCCGCTGGCAATCGCTTATCCGCCCGGCTTATTTTGTACCGGGAACTAAACGAATCGACGATTTGCTGGAGGAATTCCGCGCCAATAAAAACCACATGGCCATTGTGGTGGACGAATACGGAGGCACCACCGGAATTGTCACCATGGAGGATATTCTGGAAGAAATTGTGGGTGACATCAGCGATGAGTACGACGAAGAAGAAAAACCTTTCTACACCATCGCGCAGGACGGTTCGTATATTTTTGAAGGAAAAACATCGCTCGAAGATTTCATTGAAGTTACCGGCGTTCCCGAAAGAGATTTCGAAAAACTGCAGGAAGAAGCAGACACCATTGCCGGTTTGATGCTGGAGCTGAAAGGTGATTTCCCGAAACGGAAAGAGCTGGTGGAATATAAGAAATACGGATTTCAGGCGGAAGAAATGAGCAAACGCCGGATTGTGAAAGTTCGGTTTATTCCGCCGAAAACTGATGAAGAATAAAATGCTTCTTCGCAAAGAACATATTGATGAACAAGGGCTTATCGGTATCCGAAGAATTGCCGGCAAGCCTGAATATCTACTCAGTTTACTACCTGAAAAACAACAAGCTGAAGCAGAGAAATACATCTCCAAAATACGTTCCGATAGAAGGATAATCGAGTGGCTTACCACGCGGGTTTTGCTTTTTGAACTACTGAACGAAGAAAAAACAATCGGCAACCGCCCCGACGGAAGGCCGTTTTTAACTGATAATTCTTACAAAATAAGCATTTCGCACACCAAAGATTGGGCAGCCATATTGCTGCACAAACAGTTTTCCGTAGGAATTGATGTGGAAACCATTTCGGAACGCGTGAGCAGGTTGGCTAACAAGTTTATTTCGGAAAAGGAATATATAGATGCTTCGCAAAAAATCATTCATCAATTGTTGCATTGGTCGTCAAAGGAAACCATGTTTAAAATGATGGAGGAGAGCGAGATAGATTTCAAGGAACATCTTCACGTTCAGCCGTTCACTCCGCAGGGAAAAGGTATTTTTCAGGCTTCCGAATCGAGAACGGAGCAACAACAGACATTTCAAATTCACTACGAAGTTTTATCGGATGCGGTTCTGACTTGGGCGGTGGGAAACGGGACACGGAGTTTGTAACTCCGTTACTGCGAGTTGGAACTCGCAGCTCCTATAGAAATTTCATCATCTTTCAATTTCAATTTTCCGCTGTCCACCAAAAACCGAATAACTTTAATCACTTTTTCGGCATTAAAACCGGAAATTGTTTTCACTAAATCGTCCAACCGTTGTGGAGAAGCTGCGCTTAAGGATTCGGCAAGCAGTATTTCTATTTCGTTGAATTCATAATTTGTAAGTCCGGTTTCGGTTTTTCGCAAGCAGATATCGCAATTGCCGCAATCTTTTGGATTTTTTTCGTTGAAATAGAGCAGCAACATTCGGCTTCGGCAAATACGGTCACTTTCGGCGTAATCGGTCATCGAAATAATCCGTTTTTCGAACCGTTTTTTGCGCTCTTCGTAAACCGCTTTGGGAATGGACACAAACTGCGTGTCTTCGCGCGACACGGTATAAATAATAAACGGAGTTTTCTTTTGTGGAACGTAATGAATATAACGAAGTTTGGCCAAATGCACGAGCATTTGATACACTTCTTCGCGCGATTTTCCCAACCGTATTGCCAGCATCGCCTCATCGATATAAACATCGTCGGAGAAAACGCCGGTGTAGTTCCGGAGAATGGTGTGGATGAGTTCGTCAACGTCTTTCGACAAGTTGAGCGAATAAAGTTCGTCACGAAAAACCAGAAATTTCAACCGTGAACGGGCGTCCACCTCTTCGGTGTACTCGATGTAGCCCGCCAATTCAAGGATTTTTAGCGCGTGATGCGTTTGCAGGTGAGAAAACTTAAAAGCGTGACAAAATTCGTGTAAACTGAAATCGTAAACGTTGTTCATCCCCGATCCAACCGCGATTTGAAAGAAATTTCCCAACGCTTCGTAAACCCGCACGATAAATTCTTTTTTAGGAAACGAATCGGAAATCCGCTTTTTCAGTTTAGCGCTATCGGCTTTGGTGTACAGAATAATAGCATAGGAACGCTTGCCATCGCGCCCGGCACGCCCCGCCTCCTGATAATATTCCTCCAGCGAATTGGGCAAATCCATGTGAACCACAAGCCGCACATCGGGCTTATCGATTCCCATCCCGAAAGCGTTGGTGGAAACAATTACACGGCATTCGTCGGTTTTCCACGCGTTCTGCTTGTAAATTTTTTCTTCGTGCGAAAGGCCCGCGTGAAAAAAATCGGCCGATATTTTTGATTTTTGCAATGCCGTGGCAATGTCTTTGGTTTCCTGCCGACTGCGTACGTAAACAATTGCCGTTCCCGGAACCGATTTTAAGATATGGACAAGCTCGGCGATTTTGTTTTCAGCCGTGCGAACCACATACGAAAGATTATCCCGCTCGAAACTCGTTCTGAAAACATTTTTTTCTTTGAAATGTAGTTTTTCCTGTATGTCATCGGCCACTTCGCTCGTGGCTGTTGCCGTGAGCGCCAAAACGGGAACATTGGGAAGTGTATCGCGAATATCGGCAATTTTCAGGTACGACGGCCGAAAATCGTATCCCCATTGCGAAATGCAATGCGACTCGTCCACCACCAGCAGACAAACGTTCATTGCCCGCAGTTTTGTCAGAAAAATATCGGAAGATAACCTTTCGGGCGAAACGTAAAGGAATTTATAGTCGCCGAAAATGCAATTTTCGAGAGCGGTAAGAATCTCATCACGAGACATTCCCGAGTAAACAGCCAGGGCTTTGATGCCTTTTTCGCGAAGATTATCAACCTGGTCTTTCATCAACGCGATAAGCGGCGTAACCACTAGGCACAGGCCATCCATCGCCATCGTCGGAACCTGAAAAGTGAGCGACTTTCCGCCGCCAGTGGGCATCAATCCCAACGTGTCTTTCCGTTCCCAAACCGACTGAATAATCTCTTCCTGAAGCGGACGAAACGAATCGTAGCCCCAGTATTCTTTCAGAATATCATGAAACAATGTCGACTCCATTAT
>CAKTUP010000018.1 GCA_934621705.1 uncultured Petrimonas sp. | reverse complement strand
AAAATGGACGTGGCAGGAATTTCGGTTTCCGCTTCCGTTTCGGTGTTGATGAGCTTAAGGCCTACGCCCGGTTTGTCGCCCTCCACGCGGATGCGCGAACCCTGCACGTTTACACCGCCGCCGGGGGTAATTTGCCCGTTTACTTCGCCCGATGATACGTCGGTTACCTGGTTGATGACGGTTCCCGTTACGGCCAGCCCGCGTACGTTTACGCCGGTTGCCTGCACGGCTTGGCGCAGGCGTGCGTTTGGCGATATGCTCACGGCAAGCGAGTGTTTGGAGCTGTCCCAATTGGCATTGTCGCCCATAAACACGCCGTTTACTTTTAGGCTGAGGTGCGCCAAGCCAAAGTGTACCGATGCGCCGTTGCAAATTTCGTCAATGGCGGCTTGTTTCACCAAATCCAACGCTGCTTTAATGGTGGTTGGGCTGATGTCGGTACGGCGTGCGGACACAATTTTAATCAAATCGTCTTCGGTGAGCGATTTGCTGGGTACTACGCGACCAAAGCGGTCGTCTTTACGTTCGGTGATAGAAAGATCATACAATTCTACCATTACTTGATTTTTTTCTGTTGTTGGCATAATGTTGATTTTTTAAAGTTGATAATAATTGAAGTGTAACCTTTGGCAAAGTTTTGGGCTTTGCCAAAGATTTTTTTATTGACGTAATTTCTTCTCTTTCAAATATTCATATAATTCCATACCTCTGCTTGAAAAGATGATGTTTGCGCCGCGTTCAACCAGCCATCCATAACTTCCGTCCGGATCTGTGATTGCTAATGCATCTCCTCGTTTTCCGCAATCACTTGGTTGTATAGCGTTAAACCATATTTTATATTTTTGTTTTAGTTCGGGAACTTGATTTAGCATAGGGTTGTTAGGTTCGGCAAATACAATGCTCACAACCGGCATATTCGGCAGGTTCTGAAGATAACCGTTAAGGGTGGTTTGTGCTTCAGCTCTGTCGGCAGCAATTACAGGAATATAAATAACCTTATCGAGATACTCTTTAAAAGTGGCTTTCGTTTGCTCGTAAGACGAAGTACTCCTGAAAATGGCTTGCTGCAGGCATTGCTTCTCTTTCAAAACAGGGAGAATATCGTTGGTTAATCCGTTCCATTTATCTATTTGCAATAAAATTTTTCCTTTTGCTATATCCAATACTTCTTCGAAAGTGGGTACACGCTCATTTGTAATCTTGCCATCAATATCTTTAAGAAAGAGTTTTCTTATTTCTTCTAACGTGTAATTGCTTACTTTTCCACTTCCGGTTGTAGTTCTGTCCAACGTTTCATCGTGCAATAAAATGAGTTTCCCGTCTTTCGTTTTAGCCATATCTATTTCTACGGCTTCAATGCCTAATTCGATGCATTTTTTCAATCCGGAAAGGCTGTTCTCGGGGAATTGATTTTTTAGACCACGATGCGCACAAATCATTACGTGATTGTCTTCCGGATTTTTTAATCGACTCATAATGATAGCGAAATTGCCTGTTGGCGTTGGTTCAGGATGAAAGACAATTTCTTCACCGCCTTCATTAGGATCAATAGGGTCTATCGGTGTTTTCTTGTCACATCCTAAAAGGCTTAAGGGAAGGATCAATAGTGCATTGATTAATATTTTTCTTGTCATTGCTATATATATTAACTGTTGTGTATTTTCTAATAAGGTAATCCGTCTTCCCATCCAGGATTTTGAGAAAGTTTACCTTCGGTAAGTTGTCGTTGGTTGGCAGGAATAGGCCATAAGTAATCACGTGATTCTATCCATGTAAGCGACGTTTCAGATAGTGCAGCTACATATCCTGAAGTGCCATTCGTAAGAACGATGTCTGTACCAAGTTGCAGTTTTCTACCAGAGAAGTTCCCTGATGTGCCTTCGTAAATCATTAAATCGGGATTACCATCCCCATCCATATCGTATGTGCCCGTTCCCGGAAAATACACACCGTGAAAAGGTTTAGCGAAGTTTGCTCCTTCTTTCCAACGGAGCAAATCCCATTGGCGGAAACCTTCCATTACTAATTCAATTGTTCTTTCTCTCCTTATTTCTAATATAATACCTGTATTATTACTTTTTGTTGCATTGGAGTAATAGTTTGACAACCAGGAGTCAATATTGATATTTGCATTTGTTAGGTTTATATTCGGCATTTTTGCTCTAGCTCTTAATTTATTGATGCTTTTATCTAAATCGGCTTGCGTGAGTGTTCCTAATTCGGCTTTGGCTTCTGCAAAATTAAGATACACTTCTGCCGAACGAAATAGGGGCCAGTTTATAATACCTTTATTTGAACCATCATAGTTGGCGTTGGCTACAAACTTAATGGGTTGATATCCGGTATACGATGTGAGCAGGTTTTTAGTAGGGGCATTAGCATTTGTTTGTTTATACCCGGGTGTTAAAACGGTTTGTGCCAAACGTGGGTCTCTATTTGTCACTTCCTCCACAAATTGCATAGTTTGCCAATTTTGTTGGTCTTGAAAACGTGTTCCGTCTGCCATTAAATAATGGTTCATAAAATTTCGGGTAAAAGCTTGTCGCGCATTGGCTATATTAAACTGTATGCTGTTCATCAGGTTTGCAGATGTACTGAAAACCTGCCAAAGAATGACTTCTGAAGATACATTGTTGCGCTTTTCGGCATCGTTAAAGAGAGAACGATAAGGTTCATTTCCACTTGTGAAAAGCGAGTATTGATTTGATGAAATGAATTCTTCGCCTGCTTCGGCTGCATATTGTAAAAATTTATCTGCATTGGATAATCCGTGGTATTTACGAAATGTTCCCTCGTATAGCGCTGCCCTTGACTTAAGTGCAAGTGCGGTCCATTTATTTACAGTTTCCATTGTTTTTGTAGCAGGAAGCATTGCAATGGCTTTATTTAAATCGTTCATCACGGAATCCATAATCATTTCTCGGTCTTCGCGTGGTTTAAATAATAAGTCATCCTCTGCTGAACCCAAAACCTGATTATACCAAGGTACATCGCCATAGCGGCGTACTTTGATAAAATAAAAATAAGCTCTCATAAAATATGCTACGCCATCGTAATGCTTTCTTGCCCGTTCGTCAGAACATTGGTGTGAGTGCTGCAAATAGTAATTAATTGAACGAAGCATAGACCAGTTCCATCCGCCTTCGTCAGAAGCGGAGCGTTGTCCATCCATTAAGTCACCTAATGAACTATCAATATTATCATCTGCATTTTGTCCTGCAAGTGCATTGGGATCTTCAAACTGATTATAAAAATAATTTGTCCATAATCTCAACTCATTTTCCGATGAAAAATAAGTTTTAGGGCTCAGTGTGTCTTCGGGAATGCGGTTAAGGTCGCAAGCTGTCAAGCCACAGACAAGCATAAAAAAAGCCCCGTATAAAATATGTATTTTTTTCATTGTCTTTTATTTATCTATTTATGATTAAATTAGAATGTGATATTTACACCAAACGAATAACTTTTTGAATATGTATATCCAACTCCACTTCCGCTGTTATAAGTTGCAGTGGTATTTGTTAATTCGGGGTCCACAGTTTTGGTGTATTTTTTAAGAGCTGACCAGTAAAATAGGTTTTCACCGGTTACATATATTTTAATTTGCTGAAACGTATTTTTTAAAAGAGGTAAAGTGTAGCCTAATGTCAGGTTTTTAAGCCTTAAATAAGAAACATCTTGTAAATAACGATCGTTTATTACTCCTAATGGACCCGCGCTGTAAGTGGCATATCCTCTTGGACGCGGAAAATAAGCGTTGAGATTATCGGAGTTCCATGTGTTTGTTAAAAAGTCTTTGTGGATAAATGACAATGATGGGAATGAGTAAGGTCCCCAAAAATTATATGCGTTTTGGGTAGGATACCAGTCTTGTTTGCCCACACCTTGGAAGAAGGCAGAAACGTCGAGTCCGTTCCAACTTGCACCTAACCTGAACGAGTAATTAAATCGCGGAAAGCTATTGCCGATAATGGTTTTGTCACCGGAATCTGCAAGGGTATTACTCCCTTCCCAAATATTACCGTCTCCATCAATATCTATAAATTTTAAATCACCTGCCATCAATTTATTATCTTGTCTGCTGATATAAACGCGATTATTCACTGCTTTGTCGTCTTTAATATTGGCTTGCCAAGCTGCGGCTTCATCGTCCGTTGCAAAAAGCCCGTCAACGCGATAACCCCAAATTTCACCCATTGTTTGTCCTACATAATAATCTGTAAGTGATTTTTTTTCATTCTCAAACCTTGTGATCTTTGTTATATAATCACCCAATGTTGCTCCCACATTGTAATTAAAAGGCTTTCCAAGTAAATTGAATTGATTTCGCCAAGATACCTGAATTTCCCACCCTTTGGTACGTAAATCGGCAGCATTCTCTTTTGGTGTACTGGCTCCAAACACGTCAGGCAATGTTTTTGCTGGAGTGAGCATGTTTTTGGTGTCTCGAATAAAGTAATCTGCCGTAACATTCAGTCGATTTCGCAAGAAACTTAAGTCTGCCCCAAGATTATATGTATAAACAGTTTCCCAAGTTAGAGCTGATGAGATTGGGGCTGATACACGGGCATAATTTGCACGTGTCCTTCCGTCGAATGTATAACTCATTGTATTGTCAGATGAAATTTGTTCAATGTATGAATAGCTGGGTACTTGTTGATTTCCTAAACTTCCATATGAAAAACGAAGTTTAGC
Source organism: uncultured Petrimonas sp. (assembly GCA_934621705.1). Taxonomy (GTDB): domain Bacteria; phylum Bacteroidota; class Bacteroidia; order Bacteroidales; family Dysgonomonadaceae; genus Petrimonas. The sequence goes on along the minus strand of CAKTUP010000018.1, from coordinate 14,442 downwards.
ATCGTTCCATACTCGTTGCAATGGTTCCCAAAACGTTTCTTCGCTAATGCGCCATCCGGCAGAAGCCGACGGGAAAAAACCCCAACGGTGTGCAGGTGCAAAGCGTGAAGAACCATCAAAACGTCCTGACATTTCAAATAAATACCTTCCAAAGTAATCATAATTGATGCGCCCAAAATATCCCTGTGTGGCGTTTGTTGTAATAGATTGTTGAATTTGTGCTTCGCCCGTTGCTATACTAAATGAACTCAAATTATCATTTAACAAGTCGCGTTGAATGAGTTCATTTTCCACACTTCTAAAATCTTCATATTGAGTACCCAATAAAGCGGTGAAATTATGTATGTTGTTAAATAATTTATTGTATGTGGCAAATACGTTGTAATTGTGGTTTTGGCTATTGTAATGCACTTCTCTGTACTCGTTATAAATTGTTCCTGATGTAAAGGATTGAAAAACATCCTTTTGTCGTGAATACTCAAACGGCATATTTCTATATTTGTTTAGTCGCGTATAATTTCGATAAGCGTGCGATGCCGTTAATGTCACTTCAGGCAGTAGCTTAATCTCAAATTGATTGGCCAATGTCCATTGCGTGTTTCCTCTTGAATTTCGGGCTTTGTTGGCTGTTAAGAAACCACCATGTCCGGCGCCAATGGGGGAATTTGCTTGTAACTGATTTGTATATTGTACAATTGATCCGTCAGGGTTATACGGAAGAAAAGTAGAGCTTATATTTGATTGCAGAGAATGTATTGTTTGTTGCTCATCACGATATCCTGCATATTTGTAATCGTTGTTATTAAAGTTAACATTCAACGAGTATTTCAACCATTTTTTCAATTGTGCGTCTAATTTTCCTCTGAATGAGTAATTATTGTATTTATCGGGATATATTTTAAAAATGCCGTCTTGTTGTAGAAATCTACCACTTAAGTAATAATTTACTTTTTCAGTCCCTCCTGTTAGCGAAACGTTATGTTCGTGTTGAGGTCTTGTTTTTCTGTAAAAATAATTATACCAATTGAAGTTTCCGTAATAATAACACTTGCCGTCATCTCCGGTAATAGTCCATGGACGATCGGAATGTTCTGTTACATCGTTTCTTCTCACTTCTAGCAATTTCAACTCGTCGCCTGAATACAGAAGCATATCCCTGCCTTGATAAACTCTGTAAAAATTATTTATAATATTCACGTGGTCGTAACCTGTAGTGATATAATCATCGGAAGTTGTGTTTTGTGATATTCCGTAGCGGCCACTATAAGTTATTTTTGCATCACCCTGTGTGTCGGCACCCCTCTTAGTAGTGATAAGAATTACTCCCGAAGAAGCTTTTGCACCGTAAATTGCCGAAGCTGATGCATCTTTTAATACAGAAACAGACTCGATATCATTTGGGTTAACTTGTGTGAGACTTGTTTCCACGCCATCGACAAGGATTAACGGATTTCCTCCGTTTACTGACATTACACCTCGAATGTTTATGTTATACCCCGATGCAGGTGAACCGGTATTAAAACCAATATTCACTGAAGGATCTGCTCCTTGTAAAGCGGAGGCTGCAGAAACAACTGGTCGTTCATTCAACTCTTTTCCTGAAATAGTTGATACGGCACCTGTTAGATTTACTCTCCGTTGCACCCCATACCCCACAACCACCACTTCATCCAGCAATTCACTATCTTCTCTTAAGACCAAGTTGGCCAGTTGCGGGCTGTTGGCGGGCAATTCCACGGCTTGGTATCCCACATATGAAATGGAGATGGTGGCGTTTTGAGGTATATCGGTTAACGAGAAATTCCCGTCGTAATCGGTTACCGTACCTTTGGTGGCATCGCCTTTTACCATCACGGTGGCACCGATAACGGGTTCGCCGACGGCATCAACAATTTTTCCGGCAATTTGCCGGGTTGCGATTGACTGAGCCGGGAATTGTGAAGATGTAGTTGTCGGTTGCAACACAATTTGGCGGTCGGTAATGGTGTATCCAATTCCGGTTCCTTGAAGCAGTTGGCGAACAATGGCTTCAATGGATTGGTTATTGGCACTGACACTTACTCTTCTTGTGGCATCTACCAGACTTTTGTTGTAGAGAAACCGGTAATCGGTTTGTTTTTCGATGCTACTGATGGCTTGCTCCAGTGTAACATCCTGTAAATTAAGCGACAAATTATTTTGCGCCTGAAGTTGTATCGTACCCGCGTTTACAAACACGGCTACTAGCAAAATAATCAACATCTTTAATCTGCCGATTGCAGCGAAAGACGTTGTTTTTCGTTGGAAATGCTTTTCCTCTGTCATACAATAATAAATTTAAATGTAATTAAACTTGTTTAAGTAAAGAATTGCTTCTATATTATAAAGACGTGCCAGCGAAAATTATCCACATGTGGGGAGAAAGATTTAACATTTGGGAGAGGGCGAAGGGCATTGGGCGAAGAGCGTTGAGCGTTGAGCAAAGGGCATTGAGCAGAGAGAGTTGAGCAAAGGGAGTTTGAGCAAAGGGAGTTTGAGCAAAGGGAGTTTGAGCAAAGGGAGTTGAGCAAAGGGTGAAGGACTACACAGAGACTTCGGGAGCCTACTCCGCATCCCGCACTTCACATTCCGCAATTATTTCGGATGTACTTCAATAACTTCTTTTGTTATTCCGTTGTTGGTGGTTTTCACGTGCTTATATTGTATGGGCGCCGAGAGGCTGATAAGGTCTAATATTTGTTGCAGGCTTTCTTTTTCGAAGGTGGCGCGGTATTGGTGGCGTGCCAATGCGGAATCCTTGATTTGAATTTCCACATTAAACGTACGGCCGATGCGTTTGAAAACACTTTCGAGCGTTTCGTCGCGGAAGGCCAGCACTCCTTCTTTCCATTTCCCGTAGAGAGCGGCATCGGTTGGGTGAAGGTCATATTTTCGTGAGCGCGTGTTTAGCGAAAAATGTTGATTTGGTTTTAGCAAGACGGGTGTATGGTTATCTGTTATAACGGTCGCGCTTCCGCTGGCCAGTATAACGCTGGTGATGGTGTCGTTTGGGTAACTTTCTACATTCAGTTCGGTTCCGGTAATCATCACCTGCAGCTCGTTTGTGGTAATGTAAAACGGTCTTTTCCTGTCGGCATCAACAATGAAATATCCTTCGCCCCGAAGCGTGATTTTTCGTTCGTTGTGTTTGAATGCAAGCGGGTAGGAGAGCGTGCTGCCGGAGTTGAGCCATACTTCGGAGCCGTCGGGCAAATTCACTTTTGTTCGGGTTCCGGGCAGCGCGGTTACTTCGTGTATGGCCGCTTGTGAAGCGTTTATTTTTCGGTTATTTATCCACAAATATCCCGAAAAGAAGAGCACGGGAATAAGCAGCACCGCGGCTATTTTTTGCCACCAAGCTGGAATGTTTTTGTACGTAGTGTTTTTGCTTTTTCCAATTCTTTGCAATACAGCATCTTCTGCTGCTTTGAGATTTATATCGTCAGGATTAAAAGATGGATGCGTTATCTGCCTGAGTCTTAGAAGTTGCTTAATTCTTTCTCCGTGCTCATCGCTTTGGTTTGCCCAGGCGTTAAGCATATTCATTTCTTCGATACTGATGTTGTTGTCGAAGTACTTAGCAATCAATATTTCAATTTCTTTGGTCAATTTGCTGTTACGTTTTTGTTACGTTTTGTATTAATTAGACGTTTCAGAAAGTATTACCCACATAAACTAAATTTATAAAAAGTGTAAAAAAGTAAAAAAGGCGAGAAAATCCTTCAAATATTTGCGCAATGCCAGTATCGTTTTAGCCATCCTATCTTCCACGGTTCGTTCAGAAATATTCAGTTTTACAGCAATGTATTTGTATTTATTGCCTTGTATGCGGCTCATTTCAAAAACCTCGCGTTGCTTTTCGGGCAGTTGCCTGAGCGCTTTGTTGAGGTGTGATATTAATTCGGAATACAGCAACTGTTGTTCGGTGGACAAATCCCTATCGTTCTCTAACGGATCCATACTGTTCTCATGCTCCATAACCACTTTTCTATGGCGCAACTCGTCTAAACAACTGTTTTTCACCGACCGCAACAAAAAAGAACGAAGAGATACGTTTATATCCATGTTTGTTCGTTTTTCCCAAATATTCACAAAAACAGACTGAACGATATCTTCGCACACCTGTTTTTCGGGAAGAAAATTACCGGCAAACATTACCAAATCTTTGTAATATTGCCGAAATAACGACGTGAAGGCTTTTTCGTTACCTTGTTTTAAAAGCTTGATTAGTAGCTGTTCGTCGTACATTTTTGATTATTGGCTGATTTGATTTCAGATTTTGCTTCCTCATTTGCGAAACAAAAATAATGCATTTTATTGATTTTAACCAATGCTTTGTCTTTTATAAAGAAAGAAAAAACCAAACAAAAATCAACGATTAAACGTTAATTAAACGATTTGAAAATTCTTTAAAATGACAAAACCTTCCAACACAAAGGCATTGGAAACCGGTTCGGGAATTTCGTGGGACGAGTGGGTAACTTATTTGGATTCCATTAACGCAAGCGAACTGGATCACATGGCATTGGCGGTAAAAACGCTGGAGAAAATCCGTGAAACCGGAAAATCGAAAAGTCCCGAGTGGTGGGCGCAGGGCGTTGCTGTGGCTTACGAGCAGCATATCGGACGTAGGAAACCCGGTCAGCGGTGCGACGGCGATTACAGCGTTACCGTAAGTAAAACCATCGACGGCGATATGGACAACGTTCTTGAAAAATGGGTAAAACGCGTGGACGGTATTTCGGAATTCAACGGGCTTAAGATCAGTCGTGAACCATCGGTAAGCCAAACCGAAAAGTGGCGTTACTGGCGTTGCGGCCTGGAAGACGGCTCAACGCTAAGCGTAAACATCCAGACCAAACCCAACGGAGAGAAATCGGGACTGGCCATTAATCACGACAAATTAAGCGAAGCCGAAGACGTTGAAAAATGGCGCGGTTTTTGGAAATCGTTTGAAATATAAAATCGGGTTCTGCCCACACAGACGCTTCAAGCGGCTTGGCGGATAAAAAAATAAATCAATAAACAACAAACAAAATGAGAAATTTAAAGTACATTCTAATCGCTGCGGTTACCGCCATTACATTATCGAGTTGCGGCTACAACACCATGGTAAGCAAGCAGGAAGGCGTTAATTCGCAGTGGGCGAACGTGGAAAACGCGTATCAACGCCGTGCTGATTTAATTCCCAATCTGGTAAATACAGTAAAAGGTTACGCCCAGCACGAACAGGAAACTTTCACGCAAGTGACCGAAGCGCGCGCAAAAGCCACGCAAATGACCGTAAACCCCGAAAACCTGACCGAAGAAGCCATTCAGCAGTATCAGCAAGCTCAGGGACAGTTGGGTTCCGCCATCGGACGCTTGTTGCTAATTCAGGAAAATTATCCCGAACTGAAAGCCAATCAGAACTTTTTGGCGCTTCAGGACGAATTGGCAGGCACCGAAAACCGGATTTCGGTGGAAAGAAATAAATTCAATCAAACCGCGCAGGATTTCAATTCGTATATCCGTCAGTTTCCACGGGTGATTTACGCCGGATGGTTCGGTTTTAAACCCAAAGGTTATTTTCAATCTGCACCTGGCTCGGAAATAGCACCGCAGGTTCAATTTTGAAATTTACGATTTACGATTTACGAATGAAAAGTTTTCCACGCTATGCGAGAAGAGTTAAAAAGGAGAACAAAACGGATAGGAGTTGAAATTATTCTTCTATTGGATGATTTACCAAACAAACCATCTGCTTGGGAATTAGTCAGGCAAATTACGAGAAGTTCTACATCTGTTGGCGCCAATTATAGAGCTGTTTGTCGTGCTAAATCGGATGCAGATTTTATCAACAAATTAAAAATAGTGGAAGAAGAAACCGATGAAACAATTTACTGGCTCGAAATATTGGAAGAAACCGGTTTAATTAAGGCTGAAAGAATTGAAAATATAAAAAAAGAAGCCGAAGAAATTCTTGCAATTGTTGTGGCTTCGTTGAAGACAATGAGAGCCAAAAATCGTAAATCGTAAATTGTAACTCGTAAATAAATTAGATGTTAAATCCAGAAGAATTAAACAAAGTAGTTGAATCCATTCGGGCAGCCGAAGGCCAAACTTCTGCCGAGATTCGTGTTTGCGTAGCCAGAAAATGCAAGCAGAATCCGATGGATGCGGCGTACAAAAAATTCAAGCAGTTGAAAATGGATACCACTGCCTTGCGAAATTCGGTGCTGATTTACGTTGCGCCCGATGACCACAAAGCCGCCGTTATTGGCGATTCGGGTATTGACGAAGCTGCCAAAGGCGGTTTTTGGGATTCGGTTCTCGAAGATATGCTTTCTTATTTTAAAAATGAACGAATTTGCGACGGAATTTGTCAGGGAGTGGGTAAGGTTGGTGAATTGATAAAAGCGCGTTATCCGGTTATGGAAAACGATGTGAACGAATTGTGCGACGATGTTATATTGGATGAAGAATAAGTTTACCGTAATTATTATATTCTTATTGTTGTCTGTTTGTGGAATTTCGGCTCAGGATGTGCCTGACCCAATGTACCCTTATCGCTTGGTAAATGACTTTGCCAACATATTTTCTCCGGCAGAAAATCAGGCGCTGGAACAGCGATTGCTCGCCTATAACGACTCCACGTCCACGCAAATTTACGTGGTAACCGTGAACGATTTGAGCGGATATCCCGCATCGGACTACACTTTCGCGTTGGGCGAAAAATGGGGAGTCGGGCAAAAAAGCAAAAACAACGGATTGGTGATATTGATAAAACCCAAAGTAGGAAACAGTCGCGGACAGGCGTTTATCGCTACCGGATACGGTTTGGAAGCGAGGATTAACGATGCTTATGCCGGCAGAATTATCGATAACCAAATGTTGCCGTATTTTCTCGAAAATGACTATTTTGGCGGTGTAAACGCGGCAGTTGATGTGATTATCGCGCGGCTTTCAGGCGAATTTACCGCAGATGATGCGCAGGAACCGGAAGGAATTCCGATTTGGGTAATTATTTTACTTTTTGTCGTTATTTTCGTCATCATTTCTTCCATTTCCAGCAAAGGTGACCAGCATATCGATGGCGACGGGCATCATCGGGGTGGTGGCGGGCCGATTTTCTTTCCGCCGATATCGCGCGGCGGAAGTAGCTCCGGCTGGGGCAGTGGTTTCGGTGGCGGCGGGTTTGGTGGCGGATTCGGCGGTGGCGGTGGTGGAAGTTTTGGTGGCGGCGGAGCGGGAAGAAGCTGGTAATTTGCGACGGGGAGACTTGGCGACTTGGTGAGCGAGTGAAAAAATGGAGAAATTGATAACGATATTAGGACCAACTGCCAGCGGAAAAACTACTTTTGCGGCTCATCTTGCTTCGCATCTAGATGGAGAAATCATCAGCGCCGATTCGCGGCAGATTTATCGCGGAATGGATATCGGCACGGGAAAAGATTTGGATGATTATACTGTTGAGGGTAGGCAGGTTCCGTATCATTTGATCGATATTCGCGAAGCGGGTGAAAAATATACGCTGTTCAACTATCAGCACGATTTTCATAAGGTTTACAACGATATTTTGATGCGAGGCAAAACGCCGATTTTTTGCGGCGGCACCGGACTTTATATCGAATCCGTCTTGAAAGGTTATCACTTGCCAGATGTTCCTGAAAATCCCGAACTAAGAAAATCGCTGGAAAACAAATCGTTGGAAGAACTCACGCAAATGCTCGCTTCTTACAAAAAACTTCACAACACTACCGATACCGACACAAAAAAACGCGCCATCCGTGCCATTGAAATTGCCGATTTTCAAAGCAAGTATCCGGCTTCGGAACTTGATTATCCGCCTATTGAAAGTGTAATAATCGGCATCGATATCGACCGAAATTCCCGGCGGCAGAAGATATCTACGCGCCTGAAAAAAAGACTGGACGAAGGCATGATCGATGAGGTGAAAATGTTGCTCGCCAAAGGCATTTCCCCCGATGATCTTATTTATTACGGCCTGGAATACAAGTTTGTAACGCTTCACGTTATCGGAGAAATCAGTTACGAAGAAATGCTCTCGCAGCTGGAAATTGCCATTCATCAGTTTGCCAAGCGGCAGATGACGTGGTTTCGGGGCATGGAAAAGCGAGGTTTTACCATCCATTGGGTAGATTTTTCATTGCCCATGAACGAAAAAATAGAACGCGCGCTTACTTTTATCAATAATTCCTAAATTTGAGCCAACCAAAAAAACACATATTCGGCAAAAAAGTGTAATTTTGTGTCCTTAACAGCTAAAATAATAACATTTCTGCCAATGATCAAAGGTCAATTTCCTGTCGAAAAGTTTCAATATCTGGAAACTCCGTTTTATTATTACGACATAGATTTGTTGCGTGAAACGCTGGAGACCGTAAAAAAAGAGGTCGAAGGAAAAAAATACGTCATCCATTATGCGCTGAAAGCCAACGCGAATCCGCGAATTTTGCAGGAAATTGCATCTTACGGCTTTGGCGCCGACTGCGTGAGCGGAAATGAAATCCTGAGAGCGCTGGAGTGCGGGTTTCCGGCATCGAAAATCGCTTTTGCCGGTGTGGGAAAAACAGACAGAGAGATAAAAATCGGATTGGATAACGATATTTTCTGCTTCAACGTGGAATCGCTGCCCGAAATGGAAGCCATTGAACGCTTGGCATCCGAAAAAGGAAAAACCGCTCCCATAGCTTTGAGAATCAATCCGAACGTAGATGCGCACACGCACAAATACATCACCACCGGACTGGAGGAAAACAAATTCGGACTCAACGAATCCGATTTGCCGAAGGCAATAGAATTAATCAACAAAAGCGCCCATTTGAAACTTATTGGGATGCATTTCCACATTGGGTCGCAGATAACGGATTTGTCGTCGTTCGAGAATCTTTGCGTAAAAGCCGTTGAATTACAAAACTGGTTTTCGCAGCAGGATATTTCGTTCGAAATCATCAATGTGGGCGGCGGTTTGGGCATCAATTATCATCACCCCAATCATTGTTCCATAGCCGATTTTGAGTCTTATTTCAGGTTGTTCACGAAATACCTGAAACTCAGAGAAAATCAATCGCTTCATTTTGAATTGGGGCGTTCCATAGTTGCATCTTGTGGTTCACTAATTACACGTGCAACGTACATAAAAGAAGGTACTACCAAAAAATTCCTGATTGCGGACGCCGGAATGACCGATTTAATCCGTCCTGCGCTTTATCAGGCTTTTCATCACATCGAAAATATCAGTTCCGATAAAGAATACGAAGCGTATGATGTGGTTGGCCCCGTTTGCGAATCGAGTGACGTTTTTGCCGAAAATATGTTGCTGAATCAGTCTCAGCGAGGCGATTTTATCGCCATTCGTTCTGCCGGCGCTTACGGTGAAACAATGGCATCGACCTATAATTGCCGCGAATTACCCACATCTTACTTTTCCGACTCGTTGTAATTATGGATTTACCGCATTTTTTGAATGTTGATTTTTCGCTTCTTTTTTGGATAATTTTGGGAACGATTCTCTTGTTTTTTATCATTCAACTGATTTATTATCTGTTGGTTTACAAAAAGCCGTACGCTTACGAGCACAAAAGGGATAAAACTCAGCAGATTTCATCGGATTTACCGTCGGTTTCGGTAATCATTGCATCAAAAAACGAATCCGAGAACCTGGCAAAATACCTGCCGTCAATACTCGAACAGGATTATCCCGATTTTGAGGTTATCGTCGTGAATATGGGTTCTACAGACGAAACAGACGTCCTGCTCAAGACGCTCAACCAAAAATATTCCAACCTTTATCATACTTACGTGCCTGCCGGCGCCGAAGATTTAAACGAGAAAAAACTCGCTCTCACAATAGGAATCAAGGCTGCGAAAAACGATATCGTATTGTTTACCGAAGCTTATTGCGTGCCCGCTTCCGACAAATGGATACGGGAGTTTGCCGTTGAATTTTCCAAGGGAAAAGATGTCGTGCTGGGATTTTGCAAGCTGGAAATCGGGAAAAAAGTGGCTATGCGCAAATTTATTCTATACGACAATATGGTGCAGGGACTCAAATACCTGTCTCTCGCGATTCTCGGAAAGCCGTTTATGGGAATCGGGCGCAATTTGGCGTATAAAAAAGAAATATTTTTCGAAAAAAAGGGATTTTCTTCTGTGCTCAACATCGAAGCCGGCGAAGACGATTTGTATATCAACAAAATAGCAAAAAAAAAGAATGTGGGTGTGGTTGTTTCGCCCGAAAGTATGACGCAGAGCGATGTGGTGAATAATTTTTTCACCTGGAGAGCGTTGAAATCCAAGTATCTTTATACCAAACAGTTTTATAAGGGCGCATCGCCTTTTATTTTCGGATTCGAAACTTTTTCCAAATACTTGTTTTATTTGTCCGTTGTTGCCGGAATTGTGTACGGCGCTTTATACGAAAATTATTTGCTGATAGCATTAAGCGTAGTTTTTTTGATTGTCCGTCTCATTGTTCAATTGAACGTTATCGGCAAAAACAGCCGGTTGTTCGGTGCCGGTAAATTTTACGTCAATTTGCTGTTTTTTGATATTTTCCAGCCGTTTAATAACTTCAGATTCAGAAAATACGCCAATAAAAGAAATAAACCGAAAAGATAGCGTAAATTTACTTTCGATAAGCTTTTCTGCCAATCTGACATTTTAAAATTTTTGAAATTGTTTTTTACACGGTTAAAGCGGGTTAATCGGTTGATTTTTTAGTTAAAAGTGTTAAAAAATGGCATTGGAAATAAACTCTTGTATGTTTTTTGTTTCTACATTTGTGTAAATGTTAAAATTCAAACTCATTAAAAAATTATGAATACTGGAAACGTGAAAAATATTGTAACCATCATTATTGTTGCAATACTCAGCTCGGTAATTACTCTTTTCGGGTACAATGCCATTTCGAAAAACAATTCGAATAAAATTTCGGGTTCTTCCGTAAGCGTTGAGCAAAACGAATATGCCAATTCATTCGACCAGGAAAAAAACGTCAGGTTGGCAAGTTTAACCACATCGCAGGGCTATCCCGATTTCACGGAAGCGGCTTCCCGTTCGGTAAACGGCGTGGTGCACGTGAAAGTGAAATCCATCAGCCAGCAGCAATATATGAATCCGTTTGATTTTTTCTTCGGTTTTGGAGAAAGAAACGCGCAACCCCGTGAACAAATCGGGTTTGGTTCGGGTGTGATCATTTCAAAAGACGGATATATAATCACCAACAATCACGTGGTGGAAGGCGCTACGGAAGTTACCGTTTCGTTGAATGACAATCGGGAAATAACTGCCAAAGTTATCGGAACCGATTCGCAAACCGATATCGCCCTGATAAAAATTGAAGGCGATGATTTTCCTTATCTCACTTTCGGAAATTCCGATGCGTTGCAGGTGGGCGAGTGGGTTCTCGCGGTTGGAAACCCGTTTAATCTCACATCAACCGTGACGGCAGGAATCGTAAGCGCAAAAAATCGTGGAAACATTGTTGGTGGAGGCAGTTTGGGAATTCAATCGTTCATTCAGGTCGATGCAGCCGTAAACCGCGGTAACAGTGGGGGTGCATTGGTAAACACCAAAGGCGAGCTGGTAGGAATCAATACCGCCATTTTTTCACAATCGGGAGATTTCAACGGATTGGCCTTTGCAGTTCCAATTTCTATCGCCGGGAAAGTAGCTGCCGATTTAAAGCAATACGGCACTGTTCAAAGAGCGGTTTTGGGAATTCAAGTGCCTAATATAGAAATGATCAGGCGTCAAGATCCTGCTAAAGCCAGTGAATTATCGCAGATAGTAGGAGTAATGGTCGAAGATTTTGGTGACAGGAGCGCAGCAAAAGCAGCCGGCCTGGAAAAAGGAGATATCATCAAATCGATTAACAACGTGCAAATCCGTAATTTTGCCGGATTGCAAGACCAGTTGAGCCGCTATCGTCCCGGTGACAAAGTGAAAGTTACGGTTGACAGAAACGGCAAAGAACTTTCTTACACCGTTGAATTGAAAAATGATGCCGGAAATACCGATATTCAAAGAAGTACGGATAGTATGAGTTTATTGGGGGCCACTTTCAACGATATTCCCAATAACAGAAAGCAACAACTGGGCATCAACAGCGGGGTTGAAGTAGCCAGCGTTGACAACAACGGCTTGTTCAGAAAAGAAGGAATAAACAAAGGCTTCATCATTATGCGGGTAAATAATACGCCTGTAAACAGCGGAAGCGATATTTCCAAAATTGTTTCATCGGTAAGCGCAGGCAGTCAGGACAAAGTTATTCTGATAGCCGGTTTTTACCCCAACGGAAGAACGCAATATATTGCCATAGACTTGTCTCAGGGCGCAAAGTAATAAATTGCGTTAATTAAAGTTAATTGGGCGTTTTTTATGTAACAAAAACACTCAATATGTGTTTCTATAGCAGAAGGGTTTGGGTTCTCCGAATCCTTCGCTGTTAAAAGCAAATGGGGCAAAAGCGATGGTATAATTCTCTATATTGGGAAAAAAGCAGTATCTTTGCACCCCCATTTTAAAAGTAGAAAGGACAATATATAATAAATGAGACAATTAAAGATAACAAAATCGATCACGAATCGTGAGAGCGCTTCTTTGGATAAATACCTGCAGGAGATAGGCCGCGAAGACCTTATTACTGTGGAAGAAGAAGTGGAATTGGCTCAGGCAATTAAAAAGGGCGATAGAAAGGCTCTCGAAAAATTGACCCGGGCTAACTTGCGTTTTGTTGTATCGGTGGCAAAACAATACCAAAACCAGGGACTTAGCCTGCCTGACTTGATAAATGAAGGAAACCTGGGACTGATAAAAGCTGCCGAAAAGTTCGATGAAACCCGCGGTTTCAAATTTATCAGCTATGCTGTGTGGTGGATTCGTCAGTCTATCCTGCAAGCGTTGGCGGAACAATCGAGAATCGTCAGATTACCGCTTAATCAGGTGGGTTCGTTGAACAAGATAAGCAAAGCTTTCCAGAAATTCGAACAGGAGAACGAGCGTCGTCCTTCGGCAGAAGAACTGGCACAGGAATTGGATTTGTCGGTTGACAAGGTTACCGATTCGTTGAAGGTTTCCGGCAGGCATATATCGATGGACGCACCTTTTGTTGAAGGCGAAGACAACAGTTTGTTAGATGTTCTGGTTAACGATGATGCTCCCATTGCCGATAGAACATTAATTAACGAATCGTTGCAAAAAGAGATCGATCGTGCTTTGGCAACCCTTACCGAACGCGAAAGCGATATTATTAAAATGTTTTTCGGTATCGGATGTCAGGAAATGACATTGGAAGAGATTGGTGACAAATTTCAACTCACGCGCGAGCGTGTGCGTCAGATCAAAGAGAAGGCTATCAGAAGGCTTCGTCAGGATTCAAGAAGCAAGCTGTTAAAAAGCTATTTAGGCTAATTTTTACTGCTTTGAATATAAAAAATGTGGAAAAATACCCTAAAACAGCCTGATTTCATCATTTTTTCTTAAAAAAAAGGTTGTATTTTGGAAATTAGATTTATCTTTGTGCTGATTTCGCTTAGGAAAAACTAACTTTTATAAGTTTTTTAATCTTTAGCGAACATTTTAAAAATACAAATGTTATAAATTAAGATAATATTTAACAGTATTAACTATAAACATTAATTATCGAGTTATTGTAATAAAACAAATTTTAATTAGAATTTAAATTTATGAAAAAGTTTAGTTTACTTTTAATTACTGCTCTTGTTACATTCAGTATGAGTGCACAAGAAGTACAAAACGTTTCTCACGGTACAGTGTACTTGAAAAACAAAGCGAGTGACAATTGGTTTATTGGTTTAGGTGGTGGAGTAAACACCTATAACATGAAGAAGTTTGACAACATTGGCGATAGACTTGGCTGGCAAGGTCAATTAAGCGTTGGCCGTTGGAATTCTCCGGTGTGGGGTGCCCGTTTAGTTATTGATGCTGGAGAACCAGTAATCAATTACGCTAATGATACTAAAATGAATTGGATTGGTGGTCATTTAGATCTTATGTACAATCTTACTAACGCTGTTGTAGGTTACAATCCTAACAGAGTTTATAGTTTTGTTCCTTATTTAGGAGTTGGTTATATGTATGGTATGCACGAATGGTTTAAAAAACCTAATCCTAATGGCGATGCTCTTAAAGGACAAAATCAATCGTTGACTTACAATGCGGGTATTATCAATAATTTTCGTTTAGGTCAAAGTGTAAATCTTTTTCTTGAAATTGGTTACAGATTAATGCAAGAATCATTTGATTTTAGCGCTACTCCAGTAGGTGACTATGAATATGATGGTATGTTGAGTGCAGTTGCCGGTATCCAATTTGGTCTAGGTGGAAAACAAGACTTCACTCCTGCTGAGTTGATGGATTACAACTTAATCAACGACTTGAACAGCCAAATCAACAGAC
>CAKTUP010000017.1 GCA_934621705.1 uncultured Petrimonas sp. | reverse complement strand
CCCCGTTTTGTTTTTTTAATATTTATACTCACAAAGTTAAGTTAAAATCCATTTCAAAAAACTATCTTAATCGTTGAAAAGAATAGTCATTGATTGTTTGGCAAGGTTCATTCATTATTCGGTTATATTCATTCATTAAATGGTGAAAAATATTTTTTTATTTAAATAAGATATCAATTATCAACATTTAAACAAAATATTCCAAGACAAATTTCTTGTAAGTCTAAACGATAATATTTACATTTGCCTGTGATTTACATAAAGTTCAAATAGAAAATCGACAGTTGATATTTTACACATAAATTAACCATAAAAAGATTAATTTTGAAAAAAGTAAAGTTCGCTTTTGTTATCCTATCCATGTTGTTTTTTTGGTGTGAAAGCATGGTGCTTTCACAAGAGTTGATACTTCCCAACTATAAGCAATACGGCTTGCGCGACGGATTACCCCAAATACAAATAACCACTCTTTTTCAAGACAGCCGCGGCTATATTTGGGCAGGTACCAATAACGGCGCAGCGCGGTTCAACGGCGAAAAGTTTTTTTCGTTTACCGCTAAAAACGGCTTTCCATTCTTGTACATAAATAATTTTGCCGAAGACAAACAAGGGCGCGTTTGGGTGCTTTGCCGGCAGGGAATAGCTTGCATCAGCGGCGACAGCATCACGGCGTTTCCACAAGACAATTACCTGCTACAACAAATGGATTTTGCAGCAGAAGATACTATTAGAGTTCCCGCCAGACATAGGACTACAGGAGAGTTTGTTTGGGGTTATTTTACGGATGGTGAGTTTAGTTTCACGGTTTTACCGTTTATTACATCAGAAAAAAGTATTCGTTATTTTGAGTTTAAGAAAAATCGGAATAGAGTCATTTATAGTGACGATGAGAATATTTACTTATCGGATCACGATAAATTAGATCACAACAACGTAAAACCGCTTCCTCATCCCTTCGCGGCCGAAGGCTACACGCTGGCAAAATTTGATTGGTTGCCTAACGATGATTATTTGGCTATTTACGGTTCTCCCCACCGGGAAAATATACTATGTTTCCGGTTTAATGAAAGTAGTACTGAACTTATCGCTGAATATCGTCTGGGAAAATGCGTGCTGCTGCCTCCCGAAAATTTGCGTGAACACCTTACCTTTGCTATCGGACTAAATTCGCCCTATTATTTGGAAAAAGGAGAAATCTGCACCGCCAGCATTCCCGGACACAACATACGAACAATACTGAAAGATAAAAACGGCGGTTTGTGGTTTGGCGCCGAAGGTGGATTGCTGCGAGTGTTCACGAATGCTTTCACCACCTACAATCCCGCGCTGTTACCAGAAGTTTGGTCTGTTACCGAGCAGCCGGAAAGGAAGTTTTGGTTTGGCTCATTTTCGTTTGAAACCAAATCGATGCAAAACTACAAGATACAAAACGAATATCTGGACAGCAAAAAAGTATCTCACTATTTTCATCCTTCGGTAAACCAAAAAGGGGATATCTATTTCGCGCTGGGGAACGGAATTGTTAAGCGCGAACCCAACGGTACGACAAAACATCTACAATACGAAAATCAGGGAATACCCATTTGTTTTTACACGTTTTACGACCGGAAACGCAGCCTTCTCTTGGGTGGTTTTCGCCACAATGTAGCGGTTTGGGACGATAACGATAAACTCATTCGCGAAATTGGCAACGCGAGCGGAATGAATATATCGGGATTTGTCCATTGCATTGCCCAAGATACCGCCTACAATTATTGGTTTGGAACTCCTAATATTTATCACTACAACTGGAACACCAACACATTAAAGCAATATGCTACATCGTCAGAAATTGGCAATTGCGTTGATGCCTGCACCGATCATACGGGAAGAACGTGGTTTGCCACATCGCGCGGATTATATTATTACGATGAAGAGGTGGACAGTCTAAAAAAAATAAACACGCCCGAACTTCAGCACTGGGTGCAAATGGTAGTGCCCATAGATAGTTCGCGGTTACTCCTTTCGCAATCCAGCGGATTGTATATATTGGATTTAAATGAGTTCAACAAAAACAAAAAAACAGTGTTGACCCTCTATAACGAATCCAACGGTTTTTTGGGCGGAGAACCGGGACAGGCGGGCGCTTTCAAAGATTCAGAAGGACAGATATGGATTACCGGTACCTCGGCACTGAGCCGCCTAAATCCGGCAATGCTTCCAAAAGCGGATTCGTTGCACCTCAATCTCGTGTTTACCAAATGCAACAACACGCCCATTCTCTATGAACAAACGGAAATTCGGCTACCTCACAATCACGAATCGGCAACCGTAGTTTTCGATGCCGTCACTTTCAACCGGCCTTCTCCAGTTGAATACATTTACCGCACCAGCAGAACCAAAAAGTGGAGTAAGCCCCAAACGGAAAACTACATAATGCTTACCGAGTTACCGCACGGAAAAACAACGCTTTATGTGCAAGCATCGTTGCAAGGCGTGAGCGCCGTTTTTTCCATAGTTATCCGTGTAAACAAAGCGTTTTACAACCAACCGTGGTTTATTCCGCTGGTTTTATTTTTATTAATGCTAACGCTTATAGTGATGACGCTTATATACGGACGCACTCAAAACCGCCTGCAAAAAACATTGATGCGTGCCAAGTATGCCGAAGCCGAAACCATTCAGGCGCAAATGAACCCGCATTTTGTGTATAATGTACTAGCCAACGTGCAATCGAAAATCCGCAACGCAAAAACCGATGACGCCGAACATTTTTTATTGAAACTTGGACATCTGACCCGTAGTTTTTTACACACATCCCCGGGTTTGAGCGAAGCGGACAACTTCAATCCCGATGTTAACACGCAAACTGTAAGTTTAGCCCACGACTTAAATTTGCTACAGGAATTTATCGATTTTCAGCAATTGCTCTATCCGCAAAAATTTATTTATCGGGTAAGCATCGATAACGACCTAGATATTTCCAGCATCAGAATTCCGTCCATGCTGCTGCAGCCGTTTGTGGAAAATGCCATCAGTCACGGATTGATACCCAAAGGAACCATCGGACAACTGCACATTGATATCGGCAAAGATATAACCGGACAAAAAACAAGTATCCGGATTATCGACGACGGCATCGGTATGGAACAATCGCGTCGGTTGCAGCAACAATCAAAACTTCGTTACCCGTCGCGAGGCAGAAAACTGACAATGCGGCGCATTCAATTGCTTAACGAATTAGGATTTCGCATCGAAATTTTGACTGAAACATCGGCAGAAGGGACAGTGGTAACCATCTTATTATAAATTGAATATATGGGATTTTAATTATTTGACATTCCTTATCAAACACCATAATTATGAAGACATTCAGACAAAACGGCCGAAAAATAAGAGTCGCTATAGCCGACGATATTGAAGACACCCTCAATATGGTATCCACTCTTGTTGAAGAAGTGTGTCCGCAAGCGGAAATCATCGGAAAGCACACTACGTTGAAGGCTATGCAGGAAACAATTGACACACAGAGCCCCGACGTAGTATTGCTCGATATCCAGTTTGCTTCGGAAGGAAAAACGGCTTTTGATTTGTTGGAACAATATCGAAAAAATAATCGATTGACATTTAAACCCGTTATTTTTTCGGGGCATTGCGAAGTGGAGTATTACGATATGGCGTTTAAGTATGGTGCGGCACATTTTCTGCCAAAACCAATTGATAAAGAAAGACTAAAAGATGCAATAGAACGCTTTAAACCAAAAACTGAAAACAAAGACAACTTACTTGACGACAGCCTTAAAAACATGCTAGTAGTCAATACTGCAACACAAAGTCATTTTATATTTCCAAAAGATATTGTATATCTGCAAAGCAAAGATTCTTACACTAATTTTGTTCTTGCCAACAATAAAATCATTA
This sequence comes from uncultured Petrimonas sp., assembly GCA_934621705.1. Taxonomy (GTDB): domain Bacteria; phylum Bacteroidota; class Bacteroidia; order Bacteroidales; family Dysgonomonadaceae; genus Petrimonas. Next base: position 15,440 of record CAKTUP010000017.1, on the reverse strand, counting down.
AAAGTTCGAGAAACCTGGGCTATTATGAAAAACAAATCGAAGTCTTTGATGAGTTTTTCCGTATCCACAACAATACCATTATAAACTTAAACTTCATCCAGGGCATTTCCAATAAAACAGAGCGAGATATTATCCTTAAACCGCCTTTTGGCGAAATAAAAGGTTCGAGGGAAAGATTTAAGGAACTGATGGACAAGTTAAAAAACCGAACAACTTTTAATTAGTTTATTATTTCATTGAATCGCTATGTGAAATCTTATCAAAATATAACTCGATACAGTAAATCGATTACTGATTTTCTGAAAAGTGCCAAAAAAAGAGAGACGCGATAAATCACGTCTCTACATTTTCAATCCCCAATTGTCAATTTTCAATTCTCACACAAACACGCCACCAAATTTCTGTCGCCATACGCGTTATCCACGCGGGCAACGTTTACCCAGAATTTGTTTTCTGCTACGTAAGGCAGCGGATAAATGGCTTTGCTGCGCGGATAAGCATGCTTCCATTCATCGGCAACGGCTTCGTATTCGGGATGCGGAGCGTTTACCAGCACGTTGTCTTCTGCTGTGTATTCGCCGCGCGATACTTCAATGATTTCTTTGTGGATGTTCAACATCGTATCGGCAAAGCGGTCTAACTCGGCCAGGCTTTCGCTTTCGGTAGGTTCGATCATCAATGTGCCGTGAACAGGGAACGAGAGTGTGGGCGCGTGATAGCCGTAATCGATCAATCGTTTGGCTATGTCGGTTTCCGTGATTCCCGAAACCGATTTCAATCCGCGGCATTCCAAAATCAACTCGTGCCCTACCCGTCCGTTCGCTCCGCGATAAACAATTCCGTAAGAATCGTTCAGTTTTTCAGCCAGATAATTGGCGTTGAGAATAGCTATTTTGGTAGCTTCGGTTAAGCCATCGGCGCCCATCATTTTGATGTATCCGTAGGTGATGGCCAAAACGCCCGCACTGCCGTAAGGCGCTGCGGAAACGGTATTTATGTCTGATTCGAACATTACCGGATGCCCGGGGAGGAACGGAACCAAATGTTCGGCCACACAAATGGGGCCAACGCCGGGGCCGCCGCCGCCGTGCGGAATGGCAAACGTTTTGTGCAAATTCAGGTGGCAAACATCGGCTCCGATGGTTCCGGGATTGGTAAGCCCAACCTGCGCGTTCATATTCGCTCCGTCCATATAAACCTGTCCGCCGGCTTCGTGAATAATGTTGCACATTTCGCGAATTTCCACTTCAAAAATGCCGTGCGTGGAAGGATAAGTGATCATATAGGCAGCCAAATCGTCGCGATGTTCCGCCACTTTTTTACGTAGGTCTTCCATATCCACGTTTCCTTTCACATCGGAAGCCACGGTTACGGGATTGAAACCTGCCTGCACGGCGCTTGCAGGATTGGTTCCGTGTGCCGATGCGGGAATGAGCACCGTTTTGCGGTGTCCCTGCCCGATACTTTTCAGGTAGGAAGCAATAACCAGCAGTCCGGTAAATTCTCCGGCAGCTCCCGAATTGGGTTGTAGGCTGGTTGCGGCAAATCCGGTAATTTCGGCCAGCATCGACTCCAGTTCGTCAATCATTTCCTGATATCCCTGCGTTTGGTCTTCGGGAGCAAATGGATGTATTTTCTGAAATCCCGGATGTCCCAACGGAAGGAGTTCCGATGCGGCGTTCAGTTTCATGGTGCACGATCCGAGCGAAATCATGGAATGCGCCAACGATATATCTTTGCGTTCCAAACGCTTGATGTAACGCATCAGTTCGGTTTCGGAATGGTAGCTGTTGAAGTTGGGATGCGTCATAAAACCCGAGGTGCGAAGCTGGTCGGCTTTCAGCGTCATTTTCTCCGGAAGATCATCGATCATAAACACTTTTGAGCTTCCAACCGACATGGCAAACACGGCCAACAGTTCGTGAACTCGGTAATCATCGGTGGTTTCATCTATACTGATACCGATTTCTCCGGTATCGAAATACCGCAGATTTATGCTGCGCATTTCTGCCAAATCTTTCACGCTTTCCTGCGATACGTTTGCCGGTAATTGCAACTTCAACGTATCGAAATAGCTGTTGTTTAGTTGTTTGAAACCAAGTTCTTTTAACTCATCGGCTACCAGTGAAGTGATGGAATGAATGCGTTTCGCGATTTTTTTCAACCCTTCGGGACCGTGATATACGGCATAGAACGATGTCATGGTGGCCAGCAACGCCTGAGCGGTACAGATATTCGACGTGGCTTTTTCGCGTTTAATGTGCTGTTCGCGCGTTTGAAGCGCCATGCGCAACGCTTCTTTTCCGTAAGCGTCTTTCGAAATACCGATAATACGTCCCGGAATGTTGCGTTTGTACTCTTCGCGAGTGGCAAAAAATGCTGCCGATGGGCCGCCGAAGAACAAAGGAATACCAAATCGCTGGCTGCTGCCGAAAGCGATATCGGCTCCCCACTCGCCCGGAGGCGTGAGCAGCACAAGCGACATCAAATCGGTTGCCACAGCTACTTTACAATCGGATGCGTGTGCTTTTTCCACGAATGCGCGGTAATCTTCCACATTTCCGTTGCTGTTAGGATATTGAACAATGGCGCCGAAATATTTTTTGTTTCCGTCGAAGTTTTTGTAATCTCCCACTTCAATATCAATTTCCACCATTTCCATCCGAGTGCGCAACACCGATAACGTCTGCGGAAACACGTTCTCATCTACAAAAAGGGTTTCCACGTTGTTTTTTACCTGATCGCGGCTGCGCAAGCCATACATCATAGATGCAGCTTCGGCAGCGGCAGTGGCTTCGTCCAATAGAGAGCTGTTCGCCAGCGGAAGTCCGGTAAGTTCGCTCACCACGGTTTGAAAATTGAGCAATGCTTCTAATCTTCCCTGCGATATTTCGGCCTGATAAGGCGTGTAAGATGTGTACCAAACGGGATTTTCGAACACGTTTCGGTAGATGGCTGCCGGCGTAATCGTGTCGTACCAGCCCATTCCGATGTAGGACGTGAAAATTTTGTTAGCCGACGCGATACGCGCTATATCTTCGGCATATTCCATTTCGGATTGTGCTTTGGGCAGCGACAACGGTTTTTTCAACCGGATATCTGCCGGAATAGTTTGGTTAATGAGTTCGTCAACCGATGAAACTCCAACGGTGTGCAACATGTTGTTTAAATCTTCCGGCTTAATCCCGATATGACGGGTTTTAAAATGTTCCATTTCCATATAGTTGTTGTATTTAAAGTTTAAAGATACGAGTTACGAGTTACGAGTTGCGGGTTACGAGTTGCGAGTTGCGAGTTAATGTAGTATATAACTGTTCTTTGTTCTTTGTTCTTTGTTCTAACTTTCTATTCCTACAAACGGGTTATACTTCTTTTCCTGACCGATTGTCGTCTTTGGCCCGTGTCCCGAATAAATTTCGGTATCATCGGGAAGTGTGAAAAGTTTTGTCCGGATTCCTTCGATAAGTTGGTCAAAATTTCCACCGGGCAGATCGGTACGACCGATACTTCCGTTGAAAAGCACATCGCCCACCACGGCAAATTTCTCTTTTTCGTTGTAAAAAACAATGCTTCCGGGCGAATGGCCGGGAACGTGAAGAACCTTAAGTTGTTGTTCTCCAAAAGATATTATATCATTCTCTTTAAGATAATTGCCGATTTCGGGTGTATAATCCACATTGGTATTGAATCCGAACATCTGGAGTTGTTGCGGCAGATTATCCAGCAAAAAAACATCATCGGGATGAACCTGAAGTTTCAAACCGAATTGCGAAGCCATAAAATTCACCCCGAAAACATGGTCGAAATGCAAATGCGTGTTCAACAGATGCTTGACAACCAAATTATTGTCGAGTATAAAATTCAGCAGCAACTCTCTTTCATCGGGGAAAAAACACGACGCATCAATAACAACGCATTCGCCGGTTTTGTCATACAATACGTAAGTGTTAACACCCAACGGGTTAAATTCGAATGTTTTAATCTTCATTTATCGAAAAGGATTTCGCATTTGATGCGTTTCAGATATTCGGATGCAAATATACGGTTTTCTTTTCAACTTGCATAAAAAAGAAAAGCTATTCCAACTTCATCCCGAAAAATGAAAGGTGGAATAGCCTTAAAAATATGCAATTCGGCTTAAATTTTTATCGCAAAGGCAAATTCACGGAAAGGTGCTTGTCGCTGCGAATGTAGGTGCTAACCACATCGTAAACGGGTTGTCCGGCTTCGGCAGAAATTACCTGCGACGATTGCGGATAAAGAATGATGCGCGCGGGGCCGTTGCCTGCAGTGCGCTCCAGTTCGAAATACAAATCGCTGTTGTTTCTGATCTGATAATAGTTGATGGTTTTGCCGTCGCGATTGGTTTCGGAATGATGACGGGGAAGCACTTCCACGCACGCATTGAACAAGTTGCGAACGTTTTCTTCTTTTCCCATCAGGTATTTACTTGCCCAAGCAACCGTTCTTCGGGCATCCAACGCTTCGCGGATGGATTCGGGCGTATTATCGCGGGACATTACGAGCGTCATGGTGCGGTGCACGTAATCGCGGCTGGTATCGTAATTAAGGCTTATCAAGTTATGGACATCGGTAGTTCCCATAACCGTCATGTTTTTGTCCACGCACCAATCCAGCGCTTTCATGTGGAAACCTGTTCCGTTAACGACTTCTATGCCGTCGAGCGCTTTGTTTTTATACAAATCTTCAATAAACGGAAGCCATTCGTACGATCCGGCAATGCCGGGCTGCCAGCCGGGGTGGTTCCAAAAAATGAACGCATTTTGAGCTTCGGCTTTCATCACCGCTTCGCGATCGGTTTCGCTGGTGTTTACGGTTAAATAATCATCGGTATCGCCGATAAAAATCGCATTGAAATGTCCGGGAGGAGTTTGGCGGGTAATCTCCGTTCCCTTTACCAACATCACACCTTGCCGTTGCGCGTTGGGTTTGGCAATTTCATAAGCGCGGTTGTTGTTGGGTTTAACATCGTCTTTTTTGGGTGTGTACTCCATGTGATCGGTAATGGAAATCGCGTCGATCCCTTCCTGCCAGACTTCCTGAACCCGCACAGTTGGCCATACATCGCCATCGGAAAAAACGGTGTGGATATGAAAGTCGCATTTCAATACCTTAAAACCATTTACATCGGGAATAACAATGTTGTTTCGTTTGTTTGGCCGCGAAAATTCATTGAGATTCATCACTCCGTTGTTTACCTGCTGCGCCTGTGAAACGAAAGCAAAAAGCGCGACAAGGAGCATCGTTAAAGTTGTCTTCTTCATACGTTTATATTATTTATGTTATACAGAAAATTCGGATTGTGCCGAATACAAAGTAACAAACTTTTGCTTAATAATTTGTTACTTTTTCATTAAGATTTAGGTCAATTAAAAGAAAAAGGTACTCTGCTGATAGAGTACCTTTTAAGTCGAGTTTGTGGAGAATATCGGACTCGAACCGATCACCTTTTGACTGCCAGTCAAACGCTCTAGCCAGATGAGCTAATCCCCCGAGATTGAAATTTGAGTTTGCAAAGATAGAGTTTTTATTTAAATTTGCAACCATAATCAGAAAGTAAATTTCACATAAGACGTCAAAAATGGTCATTTATAATACCACGTTCAGTGTTCCGAAAGAGTTGCAAAGCGAGTTTCTCGATTTTATCCGCGACGAATACATCCCTTTATCCACAAAAAACAACATTATAAAAGAACCCAGGCTCACGCGCGTATTTTCGAAGGATGATGACGAGGGATATTCTTACGCGCTGGAATTTAAAGCCGATACAATTGAAGCGTTGGAAGAATGGAATAAAATGTACGGACGAAGGCTCTATTTCCTTATAATGTCGAAATTCAGGCAGCACATACAAGGATTTGCCACCATTTTGCAGCCTATCGACCTATGATACAACCTGTACCGGTAAAAGAACGCATTATTTTGGGCATCGACCCGGGAACCCAGGTTATGGGATATGGTGTGCTTAAGGTGCTCGGCAACAAGCCGTCACTCGAAGCAATGGGCATTATGAAACTCGATAAATACGAAGACCATTACCTGCGCCTGGCCAAAATTTATTCGCGTGTGATAGGCTTGCTCGAAGAATATCTTCCCGATGAAATGGCCATCGAAGCGCCGTTTTACGGAAAAAACGTGCAAAGCATGCTCAAACTTGGCCGGGCACAGGGTGTTGCTATGGCTGCGGCTATCGCACGCGATGTTCCCATTTTCGAATACGCTCCGTTGAAAATAAAAATGTCCATTACCGGAAACGGGCGTGCCGCCAAAGAGCAAGTGGCATATATGCTGCAAAAAATCCTGCATATCCCCAACGAAAACATGCTTCCCCAACTCGATGCTACCGACGGTTTAGCGGCCGCCATGTGCCACTATTACCAGTCGTTGGGAGTTCAATCGGAAGGTACAAAATACAAAAGCTGGAAAGATTTTGCGGAACGCAATCAAACGAAAGTGAGGAAATGACGGGTTCCACCTTTTCCCTTTACTTTTAAAAAGTTTTTCACTTTTATTTCAGATTTTATTCTCTTTTCTTTATCTTTGCCACATGAACCAACTGATTTCCCACATAGAATTTCTCTTGCACACGCACAATTGTGTTATTGTGCCGTCGTTGGGGGGATTTGTGGTTAATACAATGCCTGCCCGCAGAAACGGGCTTTCGGTTTTCGATTCTCCGGTGTGCGAGTTGGTATTTAACCGCGAACTCACGCACAACGACGGGTTGCTGGTGGAATCTTTTATGCGTACCGATGGAATTTCTTTCGAAAATGCTACGCAAAAAATCGATGATTCGGTTCGACAAATAAAAAACCTGCTGCGTTCCGAAAAATCTGTTGATTTGGGCGATTTGGGAAGTTTTACGATGATTGGCGACCAGCGTTTTGCGTATCAACCGAAGCCTTTCGTGCGTCCCGAGCATTTCGGCCTTTCCAATGCTTCGCTGAAACCGATAATTCAGATACAACCGCCTGCACAGTTAAACGAAATAACAAAAACAAGTAAGAAATCGATAGTAAGGAAAATCGGTATTGGCGCTGCCGCTGCGGCGGTTATTGCAGCCGTTATGTTTATTTTCCCCATTCAAGATAGCACACTGCATCATCAAACCGCTCAGATATTTTCCGAAAGCGGATTGTTTGGCAGCAAAACCGAAAAAAACACCCCAATTGTTTCAACCCCATCCGTTTCTAACGAAACAGTTTCTTCTGAAATAACAACTGTTGTTGAAAATACTGCCAACACGCCAATTGAAGAAATTGCAGCGCCGCCCGATGCTCCCAGATTTTACGTTGTAACGGGTGTTTATGAAGTACGCAAAGTGGCGGATGATATGATAGCGTTGCTGCAATCGGAAGGATTTACAACTGCTTCCACTATTGAGCGGCCAAACCGAATCGATGTGTATGCTTCGCATTTTTCCACCCGCGAAGAAGCCGAGCAAAGCCTGAAACAACTCAAACAAAATTTCCCCAATCATCGCGATGCGTGGGTGATGAAACGGTGAAAAATGCGATTTGCAAATCGCATCACCCAATCTCTTTCACTCTTGAATGTAAATCCCGTCTCGGGGCAACAATCTTTTTAAATTTGCCATATTGTAAACCGTAACTGCCTGAGTTACGGAAGTGTATTCCATATATTCGGGGATGCTCAAATCGTACCGGTCGCGCGTGGTGTGCCAAATCTCCCGGTAACTGAAATTATGTCCCAGCAGATCGGTATTGCGAAACGCAATGGTAGGAACGCCGTTCATGGCAAAATAAGCGTGGTCGCTGCCTCCGGCAGTAAGCGGAACAGCACGGGGAGGCTGAGTGCTTTTTTCAACCGTGAACGGGATTTGCGGATGATAACCGGCCAACCCTTCGGTGCATTTAACAATGTCGTCGTACATATTTTCGGGCACAACCAATCCCGACGCGGCAGTCGGGCCGCCATCCCGATTAAAATAATTGGAAATTTTGCCGAGTTTATCTTTGTTGTTCTCCACCCAAAACTTCGAGCCTAATAAACCGAATTCTTCTCCTGCCCAAAAGCAAAACAAAATAGTTCTGTCGGGGCGATTTCCGCCGGCGGCCATGATCATTCGGGCCATTTCCAGGTTGGGAGCTACTCCCGTTCCGCAATCCACCGCTCCGGTGGCCGAATCGTACGAATCCAAATGGCAACCGCTCATCACGTACTCATCGGGATATTTTGTTCCGCGGATTTTTCCTATCACGTTGTGGTATTTTACCGGGCCGGGCTTAAAATGGTTGCGGATATCAAATTCCAGCAACACAAACTCTCTTCTCTCCGCTTTTTTGCGAATAATATTGTACTGGTCTTCGTTGAGTTTAATATCGGGGAGCGACGGCAGGTTATCGAACGACAAACTGTAAACATTTTTCCGGTCATACAACGCTACCAGCGGAACCGGCGCCGATTGTATCGTACCCAAAATACCGGCTTCTTTCATTTCTTTGTAAAATAAAGCAGGTTCATTTATTCTGTCGGAATCGCTTTGTGCCGCTTCATTTTTTGTGATAATGGCGCTGCGCAAAGAATCGCCTTGTGCCGAATGGTCAATGGCAAAACCGTAACTTTGACCTTCAATCAGCACCCAGGCGCCTTTCAGTTTGCCTTTCATCCGCTCAAATTCCTGCCGGGTTTTCGGCTCGATGAGAACGTGACCGCGCTGCAAACCTTTGGTTCCCGATGTATAGCTGGGCGTTACAAAATCGAGCGACATGGAAGTATCGCCGTACATCCGTCCAAACCACGGGCCGCGATTAAAACCAACGGGCATCTCCCCCACTTCCTGAATTTCTACTTCCAATCCCCAGCTTTTCAATTTATCGGCAACCCAATAGGTGGCGTTCGCGTAAGCATCAGAACCTATCGGCCTTCCGCCAATACGATTGGCAAGTATATCCAGGTGTTCCATGGTGCGGTTATCGTTCCTGCCCATTTCCATGATTTTTTGGCTCACTTTGTTTTGTGCATTCACAGAAATAACGGCAAAAAATGCAAGCAAAAAGAAAAGATTCCTATTAATTGTCATTCGGAGAGTATTTAAAATTTATATTTGCAAAGATATTTATAATTGTGAAAAATCGGACATCAAAAACAGCTTTTCCTGCGAGAAAAACGATATCTGAAAATGCGTTGCAATTTTTTGATACTGACTGAACTTTTGTTTCGATATTACGTTTTAAAAGTGATCGAAACCCTTAACTTCTTATTTTATTCACCTTTAAAAAATCAGAATTATGTCAGTATTAAAAGTAGTAGAACTTCTTTCATCCTCCACAGAGAGCTGGGAAGACGCAGCCAAAAAAGCAGTGGCAAAAGCAAGCGAAACCTTAAAAGGAATCCGTTCTGTTTACATCAAAGAGCAATCGGCCACCGTGCGCGACGGCAAAATTGAAGAATATCGCGTAAACGTAAAATTAACATTTGAGGTGTTAGACTAACCAACTTTAATTTAAATAAAAACTATGGGATTAATTTCATTTATTAAAAACGCCGGAGAAAAATTATTCAAAGGCAACGAAGAAAAACGTGAAGCCGAAAAGGCACAAGCAATTATTTTGCACTTAAACAAGTATCAGTTTGATGTTGAAAACCTGGCTGTTGAAGTGGACGACGAAACGGTAACGGTGAGAGGACAGGTTAAAAACCAGTTGGAAAGAAACCGCATTGTGGTGGCCGCCGGAAATGTGGAAGGTATTGAAAAAGTGAACGACCTTATTCAGGTCGTAACTCCGGCTCCGGTTCAGCAGGAAGAAGCGGCTCCCGAAAAACAGTTCTACACGGTGAAATCGGGCGATTCGCTTTCTAAAATCTCGAAACAAGTTTACGGCGATGCCAACAAGTACAACAAAATTTTCGATGCAAACCGTCCCATGTTGTCTGATCCCGATAAGATATATCCGGGTCAGGTCTTGGTAATTCCCGAGTAATTTCGGTGGTTTGCAAAAGAAAGTTTTGTTTAGCTAAATACGGAATCTCCAAAGGTTCCGTATTTTTTGTTTACCACACCACAATCTCGTCCACGAAAACCCAGCCGCCTTTAATTCCGTTGGGAACGGCTTTATAACGGATATATCGGGCATTTTCCGCACCCTGCCAGCCGAAGTTTTGAAACAACGTTCCCGTTTCTTTTTCCGACACAGTATTTTTCACCCGCATTAACTCCGTAAACGTTTTATTATCTTCGGAAACGGAAATTACCACTTCCTTCGGAAACCAAATCCACGGGCCGATACTTTGCATAAATCTTCCCGAAACGGATTGGATGGGCTGTGAGCTGCCCAAATCGATGGTTACGTCCATTCCGTTGGTCATAAATCCCTGCCAGCGGCCGTCGCCGTGAGAGAGTCCGCCCATCAGGCCGTTTACCAACGCTTTTTCGCCTCCGGCGGGATAGTATTGATTGACGGGAATGTTGTAAATCACCGATTTTCCGATGGCTTTGTGGTAATCGAACCGGCGCGTTACGGGTTTTCCGAGTGGTTTTTCGCCGGCAAACAATTGTGCCGTAACGGTAGCGGAATCTTTCACCTGAACAGGTTCGGAATAAACGGGCGATTGCACGTTCGGCTGAGAACCGTCGGTAGTATATCGGATTTCAACCGGCGCTTTTTCGGTGGAAAGTGTTACGGAAACGGCATTCGCCGCAGAATCTGCATCGTGTGAAAAATTCACTTCGTCGGATAACGTAAACGTGTTATAACCTTTTTGCTGCAATCCGGGAATGGCGTTGTTCACACGCAATCTGAAATCTGTCCACGATTTGTTTTCGGGCTGTGTCCACGCCACTTCCGCCAACGCCAGCAAGCGCGGATAAATCATATATTCCATGTGCTTTTCCGACGGAATGTATTCTGCCCATACATTTGCCTGAACACCCAGAATGTGTTTGCTTTCTTCATCGGAAAGCATCGCTGGAACGGGATTGTAGGAATACACCTTTTCGATGGGCAGAAATCCGCCAATGGCTTCGGGTTGCGTGCCGGGATTCGCCTGATACGAATCGAAATAGCAAAATTCGCCCGGCGTCATCACCACATCATGTCTGCTTTGAGCGGCGGCAATTCCGCCCAGCTCGCCGCGCCACGACATCACGGTGGCATCGGGCGCCAAGCCGCCGTCCAGAATTTCGTCCCAGCCCAACAACCGGCGTCCTTTGGAATTCAGGAATTTTTCTATCCGCGTAATCAGGTAGCTTTGCAGTTCGGCTTCATCTTTCAAGCCTTCGGCTTTCATCCGCGCTTGGCATTTCGGGCATTTTTCCCAATGTTCGCGGCTGGCTTCATCGCCGCCCACGTGAATTAACTCCGACGGAAAGATATCGATAATTTCCGTTAAAACATTCTCCAAAAACTCAAACGTTTGCTCGTTTCCGATGCAAAATTCGCTGCTGGTGTATGGCTTTCCCGTGCACGAAAGATGCGGATAAACCGCCAGCACTTCTTCCGAATGTCCGGGCATTTCAATTTCGGGAATTACCGTGATGTGTCGTTCGGCCGCGTAGCGCACCAATTCCCGGGCTTCGTCCTGTGTGTAATAACCGCCGTAGGCGCCGGGCGTGCCTTCGGGAACGTATTTTCGGCCGGAATTCCACCACTCTTTCCACGTGGGTTCCATTCGCCAGGCGGCGATACCGGTGAGTTCGGGATATTTTTTTATTTCGATGCGCCAGCCCGGCCCATCGGTAAAATGCCAGTGAAATCGATTGAGTTTGAGGGATGCCATCCTATCGATCTGTTTTTTCAGAAAATCGAGCGATACGAAATGGCGCGACGCATCGATATGAAGCCCGCGATAAGCGAAACGAGGCGCGTCTTCGATCTTCACAAAAGGAATATGAGTTTGATTTTCGCTTAACTGAATCAACGATTGAACGCCGTAGAACAGCCCCGCCATCGAGTGTGCCGAAATTCTTACGCCGGTTTTATCTACCGTCAGCCAATATGCCTCGTCCGGCTCCGGCACAGACGCTCTGGCAGGCTGAAGAACCAATTGAAGTTTTTTTCCGGAGGGAGATACGGTTACGGCTTTTTTTAAGTAACTTAATAAATTTTCTGCTGTTTCGGATTCCATATTTTGTGCCACAATGTTGAATCCGGCAGATATATCGAGATTCCCCGAACCGGTTTCTACGCTGTTAGGCATGGGTATCAGGTTTAATTCTGCCGTTGCAGACTCTTTTTGTTGACACGAAAAAGCTACGAGAAGAAGCAAAAAGATAAGATATTTATTCATCGGAACAGTTATTTTTGGGGCAAAGATAGCGAAAAGAAGCGCTTTGGCGGGTAAGCTTTCCAACAAAATACGATTTCATTTTCCCGATATTTTTTCTGCAACGTTTTTTACTCCAAAGCTTTTTACTATTTTTGCGCATTAAGTAACTGAAATCTGTATTTATGGCCATTACGTTTGTCATTTTATTTATTACAGCCGGCCTGTTTATCTGGGGAAAACTACGCTCGGATGTGGTTGCATTAATCGCTTTGTTGAGCCTCACCATTACCGGAATTCTTTCTCCGGGCGAAGCTATCGCGGGTTTTTCAAACCCGATTGTTCTGATGCTGGCCGGACTTTTTGTGATAAGCGGCGCCATAAGCCAAACGGGGTTGGCAAAAACCTTAAGTACAAAGCTGCTGAATTCTGCCAAGAAAAACGAATTGAGGCTGTTCACCCTTACTATGGTTGTGGCAGCCGCGCTGGGCTCATTTATGTCGAACGCGGGAACGGCCGCGCTGCTGCTGCCCATTGTTTTCAGCATGACACGCGAAGCCGATTTGAGCGCCCGCCGTTTTCTGATGCCGATGGCTTTTGCATCGAGCATGGGCGGGATGATGACGCTGATTGGAACGCCTCCAATTCTTATTGTTAACAACGTGCTGATGGAAAAAGGTTATTCCGGTTTGGGATTTTTCACCGTATTTCCCATCGGATTTATTTTGCTGCTCGTGGGGTCGTTTTTTCTGTGGAATTCTTCCAATATCTTAAGAAAGAACGAAAAGAAACGCTCATCGGGTTTTGGCGACGCCAAATCTCCCACCGAACTGATGCGAGAATATCAATTGGCCGAGAATCTTTTTCGGATCAAAATGAACCCAAGCTCACCCATCCTCGGGCAGAAACTTCGAGAGCTGAATATCACCCGAAAATACAACATTTCCATACTTGAAGTTAGGACACAAAGTCAGGGAACGGGCGCGTTTTTCAAATCGGTTCAGCACAAACTGGCCGATGCCGATACGGTGCTCAACGGCGACGATATTATTTACGTAACGGGCGCTTTTGCAGATGTGGAGCGGTTCGCTTCGGAAAACGCGCTCACGCTGATGGACACCACACAAACCGAAATCAACAAAAAAACAGCGGCTTTTGCCATGAAATTCGACGATATAGGCATCGCGGAAGCGGTGGTTCTGTCCAGTTCCAAACTTGTCAACAAACCCGTTAAGGAATCGGGATTCAGAAACCGGTACAACGTAAATATCCTGGGAATAAAGCGAAAAAGCGAATACCTGCTCAACAAAGTACAGGACGAAAAAATTCAGGCGGGAGACTCGCTGTTGATTCAGGGAACGTGGCTTCACATCGATGAATTGGACAACGAAGAATCGGATTTGGTGGTGGTGGGAAAACCGTCGGAGGAAGCCTCCAAAGTTACGCTCGAACACAAAGCGGCAACCGCCGCCGCTATTCTCGTTGCCATGGTAGCTGCCATTCTTTTCAAACTGTTAACGCCTGTTGTAGCCATTCTTGCGGCGGCGGTGCTGATGATATTGCTGGGTTGTTTCCGAAACGTGGAAGCCGCCTACAACACCATTCGGTGGCAAACGGTGGTGTTTTTCGCGGCCATGATCCCGATGGCCACGGCCATGGATAAAACCGGAGCTTTTGATTTGACCACCCAAATGGTGTTGAACACTGTTGGGCAATACGGGCCGCACGCTGTATTGGCATCGTTTTATTTCGGGGCATTGGTGCTCACCATGTTTATCAGCAATGCCACCAGCGTGATTTTATTTGCTCCCATTGCCATTCAGACCGCTCAGGATATGGGTGTTAGCCCCTACCCTTTTCTTTTTGCGGTAGCAACGGCTTCGGTAATGTGTTTGGCAAGCCCTTATGCATCGCCGCCAAATTCAATGGTGATGTCGCCCGGAGGGTATTCGTTTATGGATTATGTGAAAGTAGGATTGCCGCTGCAACTGATCTACATGATCGTGATGGTGCTGGCTCTGCCGATTATTTATCCGTTTTAACTTTTGTTAGGCAGGGTTTTTGAAGGTTCGGGCGTCTTATAAGAAACAAATGGTTAATTTTGTGTCAAATGACAGACATAAGGCAAATCTAAAAAACACATAAATGAAGATTCTGCAACTACTCACTTTTTTGTTTATCCTGATGTTTCCGGCGCTTCAATCGGTAACTGCGCAGGAAAATCCAATCAGAAAAGACAGTTTGAAGATTGCAACTGACAAACCGTTGCCGTTGCGATCGGATTCGGCAACGGCCGATGAAATGCGCATAACTATTCCAACAATACATCCGGTAATAGGAAAAGACGGCTTGCAGTACAACCGTTTCAATGATTTTTCGGTTAACCCGTACCGGATGCCGAGAACGGGAACATCGGGTGTGCAGTTTCACGGTACAGGATCGGATAACATAAACTCCAAATCGCGCACGGCGATAGCGGCTTATTCTCCGGTTCCTCGGATGAGTCTCTACTCGGCTGCTACGCTGGGATTGGTGGAAACGCCTTATTTCGGGAAAGGGAATTACTATATCCTGAATGCGGGAGCTAATTATTTGCTTACACCCAACTTAAATGCCGGATTATCTGCCATGTACAATTCCAATTTCGGCACGATGCCTTTTTGGAACATTTCGGCAGATTTGCAATACTTGGCAGGCAGAAACCTGATGCTCGAAGGCAGCTTAGGGTATATGCAAACCGGTGCTAATATGTTCAACCTGAATCAATCGGCTGTTCTGGTGGATTTACACGCCCGTTATCGGTTGTCGGACGATTGGTTTCTGAACGCCTACGGCGGATTTCCGGTTTCGCAAAACACCAATCGCCCCGCGGCGCCCATGATGCCGATGATGAATAACACGCATTACGGCGGAACGGTTGAATATTGGTTTCGTCCAACGGTTGGAGCAGAAGCGGGATTAATTTGGGTGCGCGATATGTTTTCGGGGAAAATGCGGGCGCAACCAAAGTTGGAGTTGAAGTTTAGACCGGGAAGGTGAAGGTGACCCACCCGTAGAGACGCATGCAATGCGTCTCTACTGAAAACTCCTAAACAACAGCCACGCCACCACCAACGTCAATACAATATTAAATCCTTGTGCGATAAGGAACGACCAGATATATTTTGAATTTTCTTTTTTGAAAATATCCTTGA
>CAKTUP010000016.1 GCA_934621705.1 uncultured Petrimonas sp. | reverse complement strand
TAGTTATTATTTGCCACGAATGGCACGAATGAACACGAATTTCAAATCGGCATAGCAGATTTATTCGTGTAAATTTGTGTAATTAGTGGCTGACTATAAAAATTTTGCAAAGCAAAATAGCTATAACTAATTTATGATTAGTACTTACAACAATTTAAAAAACAAAAAAAAATGACAAAATTAAATCCGTATCTCAATTTCGACGGAACGTGCGAAGAAGCGTTCAATTTTTACAAATCGGTTTTCGGCGGAGAATTTCTCGGCGGAGTTTACAAGATGAAAGATATGCAGGGGATGGAAGTTCCCGAAGAAGCAAAAGAACGCGTTATGCACGTGGGGTTGCCCGTTGGCGGCGATGTGTTGATGGGTTCCGATATTTTTCCCGGACAGCCTTTTACGGCAGGTAACAACAATTATATCAGCATTTTCCCCGAAAGCCGAGAAGAAGCCGACCGGCTGTTTGCCGCGTTAGCCGATGGCGGCGAAGTGGAAATGCCGATGGAAGATCAGTTTTGGGGCGATTATTTCGGCAGTTTGAAAGATAAATTCGGTATTCACTGGATGATCAATTACAATGTTGAAAATCAACAGTAAAAATGGGAAACTTAACATATGAGCCGGTGGGCTGATTTTAAATTTCAGGGTAGAGACGCGATTCATCGCGTCTCATTTTTTTTCGGGTGGTGGTTATAGATGGTAAAACCATGCGAAAGGATTCGCGCGGCAGCGGGGATAACGCGGATTTAGGATGCGCAATGCGGTTTTGAACCGCAATGCGCGTTCTCCTTTACAACCAATATCCGTATTTCAAGTAAAATCCATCCACATACTCCCCCACAAGCGCACCTAAGGTAATCATGTGCTTTCTATTAAAGGTGTTCGACACGCCAACATTTAAAGCTCCAGAAACGCCTGAACTACCGGTGTCGTCGTACCTGTCGGATTTACTTTTTCCGGACATTAATCCGCCCATGATAAGCAGCGACGGATTCCAGTTCTTTTGGGGTTGGATATTGATTCTCGCTCCGGCCGTCAGACTAAGTGCAGAACTGTTTGAATTGTGTCCGGATAAAAAGGTTTCTCCCTTTTTGCTGTCGAACGATAGCGCTATTTCCGGCTGTAATACTTTTTGAGTCCGAAGCGCATAATGAAGCGACAAACTCGGCCCGGTTCCACCACCCAAAATGCCTGTAATAATTCCACCCTGAATTCCAAAAGATACGGGTTTATCTTCTTCTTGCGCATAAACGGTGGTAATGGCCAGAAAAAGAATAATAATTGGGAATACAACTTTTCTACGGGTCGTATTTTGTCTATTTTGTTGGTTTGATTTGCGCACGATTGTCCGTTATTTCTTCGCAATCCTGTACAGCCGTCCTTCATCGGTAACCGCGTAAAGCGCGCCGTCTTTTCCCATCCCTACATCGCGAAAACGTTGATTTTCATTCGTCAGCAAACGTTCTTCGCCAATTACCTTGTTGTCTTTCAGCACGATTCGGGCAATGTGTTTACTGCTCATTCCGCCGATAAACAGGTTGTTTTCCCATTCGGGAACGGCGTTGGACGTGTAAAACGCCATTCCGCTGGGCGAGAGCACCGGATCCCAATAATACACGGGTTGTTCCAGGCCGTCTTTTTGCGTGGCGCCGTTGCTGATGGCCTGTCCGCTGTATTCAATTCCGTAGGTAATGGTTGGCCAACCATAATTTTTGCCTGGTTTGATAAGGTTGAGTTCATCGCCGCCGCGCGGGCCCATTTCGTTGAGCCACAGGTCGCCCGTTACGGGATGAATATCCAATCCCTGCGCGTTGCGATGGCCGTAAGTATAAATTTCGGGAAGTGCGCCCGGTGTGTTAATAAACGGATTTCCGGCAACGGGTTTGCCTTCGGTGGTGATATATACTACCTTTCCGTATCCGTTATCGAGCAACTGCGCTTTGGGGCGGGTTGTCAAATCGGAACGCTCGCCGGTGGAAACGAAAATGTTGCCGTTTTTATCAAAAACAATGCGGCTGCCAAAGTGCATGCTGTTGTCGAAATACGGAACGGCGCGGTAAATTACCTGAAAATTCTCGATTTTTTTCTCGTCGGCAGAGAGTTTCCCTTTTCCAACCGCAGTAAGCGAACCTTGTGATGTGCGTTCGGCAAAAGTGAAGTAGAGCAGGCGGCTGGTTTCGAAATCGGGTGCGGGAGCTACGTCCAGCAATCCACCCTGACGGCGGTCGTCCACGGCCGGAAAGCCGGTGATTTTCGCGCTCAGCGTGCCGTCGGTGGTGGCAATGCGCATAGTACCGGCTTTTTCGGTGATGGCCAATCTGCCGTCGGGTAGGGAAGTTACCGCCCACGGAGCCGAAAGGTCTCGGGAAATAATTGTCGCTTCGTAAGGCGTTTCGGTTTTTACGCCTGCAATGCGTGTTTGCCCTTCAAATGCCGGTTTGTAGTTGGTGTTCGCTTTTTGCGTTTCTACCGGCGGCAGCGTTCCTGCCTGGGGTTCCTGTTCTGTGGCCGGCGAATCGGTTTCGTTGTTTTTATCAGCCTTTTGTTCGGCACAAGATGCCGAGGCAAAAAAGAATGCCAGCGAAATTATCGCTGCAAATTTTACGTATTTCATTTTTCTGTGATTTTTAATGTTGGACTTATCCAACGGAAGTTTGAGTTTTTTTTATCCGTCAGACCGATTACCGGTCAGACGGGTTATGTTCTCGGATCGAAGAACGGATAATCTTTTACGGCCAGAAATTCGTTATCGAGCAACGTTTTCTCTTTTTTCGATAAGGGACTGTCCAGAATTTCAGCAATATTATCCACGCAGAACGAGAAATTACGGAAGTCGCCCGGGGGGATAATGGCATCGGCTCCGGCCTGAAAGGTGAATTTAAGGGCGGCAACGCCCAATTCGCGATTTTCCACATCGATGGGTTTGCACCACGATTTTTGGTATCGGGAATCTTTCTTTTCGTTTTCCAGCCAGCGGCGATGAGTCAGCCCTTTGATGGCCAGAACGCCCATTCCGCGACGTTTTGCTTCGTTTACGGCTCCGGCGCCCCATCCGTCTAACTTGATCATTTGCCAGTTGGTGGGAAACATGATGGAATCGAAATCGTACATCGACATCGCCCGGATTGCCTGCTCCTGCGAGTGCGCCGAAAAACCTACCTTGCGGATGCGGCCGCGTTGTTTTTCTTTTTCGATCATTTCCATAATGCCGTTCGGACCGAAAATTTGCTCCACATCTTCCGGTTTGCTGATACTGTGCAACTGATACACATCAAAATAATCGGTGTGCAACAGTTCCAGCGATTTTTCGAATTCCTTTTCGGCGCCTTCGCGCAGCCGCTGAGTAGTTTTGCAAGCCAGGTAATTGTCTTTTCTAAAAGGTTTTAAGGAGAGCCCGAGTTTTTCTTCGGCATCGCCGTAGCTGGGCGCCACGTCGAAATAATTGATTCCCCTGTCCAATGCCCAGGCAACGTAGTTGTCCGAAGCCTTTTGGCCATCCTGCATAGACACAATTCCGCCGTAAATAACCGGATAAACTTCGAATCCGGTTTTTCCCAGTTTTTTTTTCAACGTTTTGGGTTTTCTCGGTTTGGCCGCTGTTTCGGCAAATGCTGCGGAACCCGCTCCCGATGCACCGATAGCAACCGCGCCAACGATGCTTCTTTTAATAAATTCCCGTTTGTCCATAGTTTATCTGTTTTATAATGTAACAATCTAATTTACAGAATGGTTTAAGGTAATAGTGTTAAAATGAAAGGTGGAATGAATTTCAAAGATAAGGAATGTTTTGGGAAATGGGGTGAAATTTACCGAAAAAAAACGTATCGAGTTTATTTAGTGAAATTTAAAAACCAGTGAGTAAAGTTTTTGAAGACTATCAGCGCACAGCGTGCGCCATATTACTAACTCCATGCGACTTGTCGCGTGGAGAAAAACAGAAACATACTATAACCCGCGCGGAGCGCGGCACTGCATACTCGTAGTTCCGCCACTTCGGGCGGGAGATCCGGGGGTTGCTTTACCGCAGGCGAATAAATCGCTTGCGGTTATGAAGATGCCGCCCATCCGGGCGAAGGTTGTCAGCATCATTTTAGTCAAATTTTAAAAGAGATAGATTTTTTTAGAAACTAGCGTTGATATACTATTTAAAAACCTAACTGAATATTAATTTACAGAGAAGAGATTGAAACGGTTGATTCTCCCTAAAACCATTTAATATCCGGATTATACCCGTTTTCGTTCCACACCTGAAATCTCTCGATGATTTTCTCTTCAAAAAACATGGGCAGCCGGTCGATAAATCCGTCGGCCAAGTTTAAATCGGGTAGTTTTTCGACATCTGCCCAAAATACTTTTCCTTCTTCTGTCTCGGAGAGCAATTCACCCGAAAAATCACCGGTTTTGTAGTGAAAAACCAGGTGGCGGTCGCCGGTTATATCGTTGTACCAATGAGCAATTCCGCAAAATTTCAGGTTCCACACTGTCAGTCCGGTTTCTTCCTTTACTTCGCGGATTGCGGCTTCCGTGAAGCTTTCCCCGTCTTCAACTCCGCCTGCCGGAAAGCTGATCCCTTTCCAATAGATGGCTCTGTCCTGAACCAAAACTTTGTTTGTTTTTGTGTCTAAAACCATGCACATGGATGTGAGTCGAACGTTTGGCATTTGTGTTGTGTTTTATGTTTCACAAAAATAACCAAATTATTCAATTGGTGAATTATGCTCACTGATTAAAAGAGAGGAAAGCGTTGTTCTGACAGCTTTCAGGATTCAATCTCATTCGAAACAAGCTAACACAAATCACTTTCAACCTGAAAACAAATGCGCAAAAAATTATCCGTTTTAGCTAAGCGGGCTTTTCTTTTTCCGTCCCTACCCAAGTCCAGCGATGCCACAGCGTCTCCAGCGGTCCCTGCCGATGTGTGGAGAGCCACCATTTGCTGAACGCGACTTGCAGAAAGAACACGACAACAGCGATGAGAAGGCTGAACGTGATTCCACAGCGCGGTGCAAGATTCAGCCCGATGGGAAAATAAATCAGTGCGCCGATAAACGATTGTGACACATAATTGGTAAGACTCATTCTGCCGTAGAAACGCAAATCGGAAACGACTCTTTGAAACCGTGCACTTTGATAGAGCAACACGAACGACGCCGTGATGACCGCCGTAAACGAAAGGCTCTGCCACATATTCAGCACCGTGCCCAGCGAGGGTTTCAATGCGGGATATTGAGTGGAAACAAGTTCTTTAAGCGCAAACAACGGGGCGAAAAGCAAGGAGGCGGTAATGAGAACTTTTGTCCAAAAAGCGAAGTTCTTCTCCGTTGACAGAAACAATTGCTTTCGCCCGATGTAAGCTCCCAGCAAAAACAACCCGCCGGTTTGCACAAAGCGTCCGGCTTCAACCGCCCATAGCAGGCTCGCTTTCTGTCCCAATCCGATATTGCAACGAACAAACGCCCGGAAATCGCCCGATTTCACTTGCTCGCCCACTTTGGCATACATCGCACCCACGCCCAAATCAGGCATCTGATGCGACGGATTTATCAATCCCGCCACATAATGAAACCACTCAATGGGTTGTAGCAGAAAAAGACAAGCGGTAACGAGAACGGCCTTGTCGCTCCATTTTCGGGTGAGCACCAACACCCAACCCACCGCCACAAAGAGGAGTAAAACATCTCCGGCAGGAAAAAACACGGCGTTGAGCGTAGCAAAGACAATGAGCAAAAGCAGTCGCCACAAAAATCGCCAACCGAAATCGTTGCCCTTTTTCCGTTGATTGGAGTATTGAATGAAAAACGTAAGCCCGAAAAGCAATGCGAAAATGGCGTAGGCTTTTCCGGCAAAAAGGGCGAACACCACACTGTTCAACCCCTGGTCGAGAGCTTGCAGCCATGCGGGAGAATTTTCAGGATACACGGGATAGATGAAATGCTCTGCGTGGTGAACTAGCAAAATTGCTAAAACAGCAAAACCACGCAGGGCATCCACCACTTCAATGCGGGGAGTTTTTTGTATAGATTGTTCCATTTCTTATTTTTTCGGACAAAATTACAAAACGTCCGACGGATAAAAATTCACATGAATAAAAAAATGTCGTCACATCACACTCTTCTCAAAAGAGTTTTCATTTCGTGCATTGCCTTATTTCACATCCACTTCAATCCATCTCGACCTATCTGGTGGCAACCGATTTACGAGAATTAATTCATTTATACCTTGACTTCATTTTCTCAGGGTTTTGTTTACAACTCCAAATGCCTGATATAAAAACTGTTTCGTTTTCTATGAAATACAATGCTTTAAAACGCCCGTTGGAAACGACCAAGGATCGGTATGCTTTAACTCTGTGTTTCAAGGTTTCTTCTAAGGCTCCTAACATTGGATTGTTCTCCAATAAGACAACTTCATCAATAATTTGGTTGTGAATTCTCGCTGCTGCATTCAAATTTTTCTCAGCATAGAAATCATACAACTCCTCCATATCCTGCAAAGCATTGGGAGACCAAACTATTGAAAAAGCCATACTTATTTGCGTTTAATCTGTTCGTGCGGTATACCTCTACCCATCTCGAAATCTTTTTCGGAAACGGTCAATCTTTCTTCCATTTCTTGTTGGGAATAGGCGCAGGGAGCATTCGAAACGAGGCGCTGATACAGTTTTTCGAGGCTGTTTAACATTCCGTCGCTTGTTTTATCGTCTAAAATTTCTTTAACAAGTTTAATTTTACGTTCTAATACTGCTTCCATAATTTTTATGTTTACTGAATATCAAAATTAACGGAAAATATTTATTACACAAAATATCCAATAAAAAAGCGCATTATGGCTCAAAGACCATATTTTTTAAAGTTATCGCGTGAAGCGCCTATCACCGAAGGTTCTATCACACGAAGTGTGTTATCTATTTAATCTCCACCTCAATCCACTTCGATCTATCCGGCGGTGTGGGTGTTACCACTTTTTTGCGCGGATTGCGTTTCAGCTCATCAAGCAGCACTTCCACCGCTTTTTGGATGCCGGGATCGTTGCCTTTGGCGAGTTCTTCGGGGCGGTCAACCACTTCGATGTCTGGCGAAACGCCGATGCCTTCGATGAGCCACTCGCCGGATTGGTCGTAAATTCCGAAACGGGGAACGGAAAGGTATCCGCCGTCAACCAAGCGGGCATTGCCCGATATGCCGACTAATCCGCCCCACGTGCGAGTTCCGATTAATTTTCCTTCGCCTGTTTTCTTGAAGAAATAGGGAAACGCATCGCCACCCGACGACGAATAGCCGTTGATGAGCATCGCTTTGGGGCCGTCGTGCGCAATTCCGGGCGATTTCATCGGTTGCGTAATGCCGTTTTGATACCAGTAAACCAGCGTACGGCGGTTGAGCAAATCAATCATTCGGTCGGGAATAAATCCGCCTCCGTTGTAGCGGTCGTCGATGATTAGCGCGTCTTTATCGTTGTAGGAATACATTCCGCGATGCAGTTCGCGATTGCCCTCTATGGCGGTGTTTGGCACGTGAATGTAGCCGATTTTTCCGCCCGAAAGTTTATCCACCATCGCACGGCGTTCGTTTACCCAATCTAAGTAGCGAAGTTCGTGTTCCGATGTAATCGTTTTCACGTTGTAGGTTTTCGCGCCCGATGCCGACGGCGAACTGTTTACGGTCAGTTCCACGTATCTTCCGCCCAGGTTTTCAAGCAGTTCGTACGGATTGGCGTCGGTAGTGAGATTTTTGCCGTTGATGCTGAGCAGATAATCGCCCTCTTTCACTTTCACACCGCTTTCGGTAAGTGGTGAGCGACGGCTTTCGTTCCAGTTTTCGCCCGCGTAAATTTTCTTGATTTTGTAGCGTTTGGCAGACAAATCGGCTTCGAGTTCGGCACCCAATAATCCGCCGTTAATCCGCTCTACACCACCAATATCGCCCCAATCCACGTAAGCGTGTCCGGCGTTGGTTTCGCTCACAATTTCGTTGAGAATATAGTCCAAATCGAAACGGCTCGGCACATCGGGCAACATTTCGCCGTATTTTTTCTGAATGCCGTTCCAATCCATGCCGTGCAGGTTTCCAACATAGAAATAATCGCGGAAAATGCGGAATGCATCCACGTAAATTTGGTTCCATTCTTTGCGCGGGTCGATTTTCATAGTCAAGTTTGACAAGTCAATTTTGGATGCGCCCGCTTTTTGTCCGGTTTGATTTTTTGCTACCGCAAAATCTTTTCCGGTGCGGTAAATAAACGATTTTCCGTCGGCTGTAAGCGTGGCGTTTCCGGCTCCGTCCAGAATTTCTTCCGTTTTTTCGGTTTTAATATTGTAACGCATCACTTTGTTTCCTGACGAATAAAGCAAGCCTTCGTCCACCTCGCCAAGAATGCGGTAACCGCCTGCCTGAACGGGAAGTGCGACGATGCGGTTTTGAATATTTTCGAAATCAATCTGAACTTTCAAAGGCGATTTGCTTTTGCTGTCGGTTTTGGTGGTGTCGGATTTTTCTTCGCCAAGCGTTTCACGATCGTTTTTGTATTGCGTCAACGTTGTGCCGTCGTTTTTCAGCGGAATGGCGTATATTCTTCCGGCATTGTTGTATAAATAGTCAAACTCGAAACTGCTGAATGCCAGATTGAAATCGCGATTTGATGTGAAAAACAAAAATTTCCCGTCGCGACTAAACGTGGGCTGACCGTCGGAAAAAGACGCATCTGTTAGCTGATGTTTTTTTCCGGTAGAAATTTGATAAAGCCAAAGCGCCGATTGATAATTGCTCGAAGATTTGCTGTAAGCCACCCAGTCGCCGTCTGGCGAGAATGAGTACGTGCGGATTTCCTCTGCCGAAGCGTGGTCAATTTCGGTTTGTTTTCCCGAAACGGCATCCACCAGCCACAGTTTCATCGTGCGGTCGCTGTACGCCAAATGCTTGCTGTTTGGCGACCATTCGGCGGTGTATTTCCACGCTTTCGAACCTTTGGTAAGTTGTTTGGGCTGAGCGCCTTTCTTGTTTTCGAGCAGATACATTTCGTATTCGCCCGTGGCATCGGAATAGTAAGCGATGTTTTTGCCGTCGGGCGACCAAACCGGGAAAATTTCGCGAACGCCCTGCGTGTTGGTCAGGTTTTCGATTTCGCCATTTTCCACCGGAACCGAAAAAATATCGCCACGAGCATCAAACAGCGCACGTTTTCCCGAAGGGGAAATGGCGTAACTGCCGATAAAATCTTTCACGTTTTTGAAATAGGGCAGAAGATTGGGGTTGTCAAAATGAATGGAAACGCTGATTTTATCCGATTTTCCGGTCGTTGTGTTCAAAACGTAGAGATAACCGCCGTTTTCGTAAACTAATTTTCCGTTCCGTCCCGAAGGCCACATCACGTCAAAATCGGCGTGGCGGGTAATTTGCGAAGTCGTTTTCGTTTTGGTGTTGTATCGCCAGATATTCAGGCGCGTGTCCTGGTCGGATGCATAGTAAATATCGTCGCCGTGCCACGTTGGCCATTGGTCGGTGCCCACCCAGCGCGTGATTTGTTCCGATGTGTTGTTTTTCAGGTTGTACGTCCACAATTCGGTTGCGCGACCGCCTTTGTAGCGTTTCCACGTGCGAAATTCGCGGTCAACGGGCGTGAAACAGAGTTGCGATCCGTCGTCGGAAAACGTAGCAAATCCGCCGTTCACAATGGGAAGTGCTTCTTCCAAACCGCCGTCGAGGCTCACGGTAAAATATTTTCCGTTTCGCTCGCCAAATGTGGTGCGATTGGCACGGAAAAGCACCCGTTTGCTGTCGGGCGTCCAGTCGAGCACCACATTATCGAAACCACCGCGCGGTGGCATCACGCCTTGCGAATTGTAAAACGTGAGTTGGCGTGCCGTGCCACCCTCGGCAGGCATTACCCAGATTTGACGGCTTCCGGAATATTCTGCCGAAAAGGCAATCCATTTTCCATCGGGAGAAATTTTTGGGAAAAGTTCAATTCCCGCGTGCGAAGTCAGGCGTTTGGCATCGCCACCATTGGCATTTACCGACCAGATATCGCCGGCATACACAAATGCAATTAAATTTCCGTTGATGTCGGGATAACGCAACATGCGGGCGTTGTCTTTGGCTGATGCGCTGAATAGTATCAGGCTGAGAGCTAAAATTGAAAGGATTTTTTTCATTGTTTATGTTGTTTTTGATTTTGTTTATCAATGCTATGTGATATGCTCAATTAATATTTAGCACCCACTTCCATATTGGCAGTACATTAATGGTTATTGCTTCTGTTTTGATGGTTTCTTCTTCGTCTTTTGTAATAATGAAGAAATTATTGATCTCAATCTGTTTAGCCATATTTTCCAATGCATTCAGTTCTCTTTGTCGGGTTTCAATATTTTTTATACTATAACAAGCCTGAACGGCTATTTTTTCTTCGTTCACATAAAAATCAACTTCCGTTTTGTGGTGATAATAATAAAGTTTATCTCCATATCGACGATAAAGTTCTATGGCTACTTGATTTTCTAAAAGTGAAGTGAGCGGGTCAATCAGAAAAAGGTTAAGTAATCCGTTATCAATAAAATAATATTTTCTATTGGATTCTTTTTCGGCTAGTTTAGCAGCGTAATTTTCCAACGAAAACAGCAACCAAGATTCTTTCATATAGGTTATATAATCGATAACGGTGTCTACGCTTATTTTTTTACCTGTTGCGGAAACAATATTTGCTAATCGTGTAAACGACGAAGGTTGGCGTACACTTTCCGCTAATTTTCTGACCAAGACACGTAAAGCAAAGTCGTTACGTACCTGATAGCGCATAACGATGTCCCCTAAAAATATTTTTTGAAATAATCCACTTAACCACGAACGTTTATCGGCTATAAGTGACATTTCGGGTAATCCGCCGTATCGGAAATAAGTTTCAAAATGTTTGAGTATTTCTTTCCGATAACGATAGAAGTAATTAGAATCGTTTTTATTAATGCCTACAGCGTTAAGGTACTCCGAAAATGAATAGGGGAAGACTTCTTGAATCGTATATCTACCACCTAAGGTTGTAGCAATTTCGCTGCTTAGCATATTGGCATTACTTCCTGTAATATACACTCGATAGCCTTGATCGGCAAGGCGGCGAGCAAATTTTTCCCAATAAGGAACATTTTGCACTTCATCCAAAAAGAATATTGGCTGCGTATCGAACATTTCTTCATAACAGGTTTTAATAAGATTTAAATCCGTAACTGAAAGTTGCACAAGTCTGTCATCTTCGAAATTGAAATAAAGAATTTCATCAATTTTATGTCCCTGTGCCAATAGTTGATGTATTTGTTGGTACATCAGATAAGATTTCCCGGCCCGTCGCAAACCTACAAATACGTAATTTAACATTTTTTCCAAGTGCATAGGGCGCTGGGTTAAAATGATTTCCGATACACGATGTTGATATTCGGTTATTAATAATTTAATGACATCTTTTTCCATCAGCTTGGTTTTTATCGAATATAAAAGACAAAAGTATGCTATTTTTATCGAATATAAAAGACAAAAATGGGTTTTTGATAAATTATTGATATTAGACCTATTCTTTTTCTCAGTGCAAACTCTCTTGTGTTCGAGAGATTCTTCAAGTGCCTGTTTCTTTATCTCACCAAATAATCTCTCCTTGTCCCGTTCGCGCGCTTTTCCGCTATTGGGCGGACACCGTGCAAAGCGTGCGTTACGGAGTAAGCGTGTTTATACCCTATCAATATTATACTCAACATTCTGTTTGTTGGCATCCGCGCCACAATTTGTGTGTCGGGTATAAATCACGCACCGATTGCAAATCGGCGCGAGCGGCATGTTGCTTTACTTTTTGCCCTTGCTTAAAAAATATTTTTTCTTCAACCCCACTTTAATATCTTCAGAATAAAGCATTTTTATGACCTCTCTTTCTTGTGTTGGTATTATGTTTTCCTTTTGAAAGGTTGCAAGATCATCAAAAGTATCAAAAACCAAGTCGTATTTTGACGGCTTTATGATTGAAGGATCATCAAATAACTCTTTAATAATAAAGCTATTTACACCCATAATATTATAAAAAGGATACATGTTTTCAGGATGACTTAACCCGATAGCATGACACATTTCATGGGGTAAAACAGACAAAGAATGTTTTGTAGTATACACATCCGCTTTGTGTATTGATTCAGAGAGTAAATTAAAATGATTTACGGCTGTATATCCGATTCCTTTATTTACCGGAGTGTCATCAACATTGGCATGGATGATTAAATTCCCATTTTCTTGAACCCTATATATTTTGAGCGGTTTAATTAAGGGCGTTAATATGGATATCACTTGGTCAGTTAAAACGACACAATTAGAGTCTTTTAAACTCACACTGTCTAACTCAACACGTATATCGCTTTCCCATTTTCTAATTCTATTACCTTCGCGAAAAGCTATATCGGAAAATAAAGCAGTACTTTCTTTGGAATAATTTTTCGAATTAAAGCTATCAGCATCAAATAAAGACCTTTGTCTAAGTGAGTCATAAAGAAAAATACCTCCAAAAACTAAGGAAATTATCAGGAAAAAAATTAAAAATAATTTGTTGAATTTCATCTTTTACATTGAGTTTCGAAACTGTTGTTATTATGAGTTTCGTTTAAGAATCTACTTGTGTGCGCTTTTGTAAATCTGCACAAGTGGCAGCATTTTTCAACCTGCGCAACTGTCCCCTTTACGAAAGGAGACGAGGGCGCAGCCCGGAGGGGTTGTTTTCCTAAATGTTCCCATTGCCCGAAAAGCGCGAGCGACACCTCACTTACACCTCTCCAAAATCTCCCTCGCCACATCTCCCGTTACATTTCGGGCTTCGCCGTAGGCAACGCCGCGGTTGTTGAATCGTTGGGCGATGGTTTCGATGGTCTGTTGCCCTACGCCCACTTCCGATAATCGGGTTTTGAGTCCCAACGAGCGATAAAACGCCTCCGTGGCTTCAATGGTTTTTTCCACGCGCTCCTGTTCGCTGCCTTCGGCAATTTGGAAAACGCGTTCGCCCAGTTGCAGTAGCTTGTCGTGTTTCTGCTCCCGAAGCACATACATTGTGGCGGGCATAACAATCGCCAACGAGTGTCCGTGCGTAATTCCGTGCAGCGCGGTGAGTTCGTGCCCAATCATATGCGTTGCCCAATCTTGCGTAACGCCCATTCGGATAAAATCGTTGAGCGCCAGAGTGGCTGCGAGCATATAATCGGCCATCAGGTCGTAATCGCGTGGATTTTCCTTGATTTTCGGCGCGATTTCCATTACCGAAAGCAGCACGCCTTCGGCCCAGCGGTCCATCAACCGCGATTGCCCCGGTGTTGTTAAGTATTGTTCCAGCACGTGCGTGTAGGCATCGGCCAAGCCGCAGGCGATTTGATGCTCCGAAAGGGTGTATGTTACTTCGGGATCGAGAATGGAAAACTGCGGATAAGTGCCCATCCATCCGTATTTCTCTTGTGTTTCTTTTCGCGTGATCACCGATCCTTGGTTCATTTCAGAACCCGTTGCCGGAACGGTAAGAACAGTTCCAAACGGGATGTTATTTTCGGAATAACCTTTCAACACGATATTCCACGCATCCATATCCGATGCAATGCCGGCAGCGATCAGTTTCGTGCCGTCCAGCACCGAGCCGCCGCCTACAGCGAGCAGATAATTTATGTTTTCAATCTTGCCCAAACTTATGGCCCTTCGCAACGTTTCTACTTGCGGATTGGCTTCGATTCCCCAAAACTCGATAAACTTCCGGCCTTTCAGTGCCGCTTTCACCTGCTCGTGAACACCGTTTTTCGTTACGCTGCCGCCCCCGTAAGTGATCATAAGGTTCACATCATCGGGGATCAATTCGCTTAATCTGGCGATTTGTCCTTTTCCAAACACCAGTTTGGTGGGATTTTGAAAGATAAAATTCTTCATACTTTATTCAGTTGTTATTCAATTGTAATTGCCTAAGGGCGAACGTTGTTTCAATAGTTATTCTGTTGTAATTGGTCGTTTTATTGAAAATTCATCGCCGTTCTCCCCCTTGGGGGAGTTAGTGGGGGCTAAGTTATAAAAAATTAAAATCATTCGGAATAATTCCGGCGAAAATCACCTAAATATCAAAAATATATTTACCTTTATCACATCAAATTATTCATTTTTAAAATCGAAAATTTATGGGAATCGCATTACTTATCCTGCTTGTACTTGTTGTTCTTTTTGTGTTGTATGGAGTTTCCATCTACAACAGACTGGTGAAATTGCGCACGTTGGTGGAAGAAGCGTGGAGCGGCATCAACGTTCAGTTGAAAAAACGCCACGATTTGATACCGAACCTGGTGGAAACCGTGAAAGGATACGCCACGCACGAACGGGAAACCTTCGACAGCGTTACAAAAGCGCGCGCAAGCGCTATGCAGGCCACCGACGTGAAATCGCAGGAAGCGGCCGAAAACAACCTGAACGCCGCGCTTATCCGCCTGCTGGCCGTGGCCGAACAATATCCCGAACTGAAAGCCAATCAGAACTTCCTGCAGTTGCAGGATCAGTTGAGCGTGATTGAGTCGGACATTGAAAAATCGCGCCGATATTACAACGGAACGGTGCGCGAGAAGAACATCGTCATCGATACGTTCCCGAGCAACATCGTTGCCAATATGTTCAAGTTCGAAAAATCGCCATTCTTCGAACTCGAAAACGAAGCCGAAAAGGCTGTTCCGCAAATAAAATTCTGATGCATAAACTCTTACTCGGTTTTCTGCTGATTTTTTCGTCGATGCTGGCCACGGCGCAGGACGAAAAAGTGTACACGTTTCATTCCGATATCCGTATCGATACATCGGGCGTTATTGCCGTGCGGGAACACATTCGCGTGTACGCCAAAGGCGATATCTTCAAGCGCGGGATCACCCGTTCGCTGCCGCTGTCGAGACGCGACGTGGACGGAAACCGGATTCGCGTAAATTACAACGTGACGGAAGTGTTGCAGGATGGCAGTCCCGTGAACTTTTTCACGCAAAACGAAGGCGGAAACCTGACGATTTACGTAGGCGAAAGAGAGAAATTCCTGCAATCCGGTTATTATTCGTACGAAATTTTGTACGAAACGGCGGGACAAATCGGATTTTTTGCCGATTACGACGAACTGAGCTGGAACGTAAACGGCGAATCCGATAAAACAACCGATAAAGTGAGCGCTACGCTGCGTTTGCCCGAAAATGCCGATGCGATAAGTTTTCGTTGTTACACGGGGCGTTACGGCTCCGCCGAAAGCAACTGCCAATCGGACACGTTGCCCGATGGGTCATTGTACTTTGAAGCGGTAAATCTTGCAGCGAATGAAACGTTGACTGTTTCGGCGGGATTTACCAAAGGAATTGTTACGCAACCCGTGCCGCCAAAACCGAGAGAGCTTACTTTTTTCGATAAAAACGGATTGCCCATTCTGAGCATTATTGTTTTATTGTTGCTGTTGCCGTACTATTTTTTCACGTGGCGAAAATACGGCATCGACCCGCCAAAACCCGTTGCCATTCCGCAATTTTCGCCGCCTGAAGGGCTTTCGCCCGCGAGCGTGGGAATGCTGCACAAGGAGAAATACAACAACGATTTCATTACCGGATCGCTGGTGAACCTGGCGGTAAAAGGTTTTATCCGCATAAAAGAAACCGAAGAAAGTGGCGGAATTTTCGGGCAGCGGAAAGACAGGCGATATACGCTCATTAAACTGAAAGACGGCGATAATACCCTGCCCAAAGAAGAATCGGTGGTGATGCGCGACCTTTTCCGCACCAAGAACGAAGTAAAACTCACCGGCGAATACAACGAAGATGTAGCCAATATGATGCGCTCGTTCCGGGGCGATTTAAACCGGCAATACACGCCCGTGTTGCGCGAAGGCTTGAACCTGAAATTCCACGTTCTGCCGTGGATTCTGATGGTTTTGTATTCCTTTTCCCTTGCCTATTTTGTAACGTTTGAGCCAATGGAGCAGGTCATAAGCTTTTTCGCCGTTGCCGTGTTGTCGTTTGTTGTGTTGTTTATGTTATCGCTCATTTTGCGGAAAATATTTGCCAAATCCAAAATAAAGTGGTTCAGTTATGTGTTTGGCGGCGCGATGGTTATCGGCGCGATAGCGTTGTTGTTTACTTTTTCGTCAAACTCCCTTTCGGTGAATGCCGTGGCGTTTATCGTGGCGTTTCCGCTTATTATCATCAGCTATCTGGCGTATGCTTATCTCATTAAGCGTCCGGGAGAACGTAAGCTGCATTACCAATCTCTTGTTGAAGGGTTGAAAATGTATATCGATACGGCCGAAGAAAAGCAGTTGCAATATTTCAATCCGCCGCAGGTAACGCCCGAAGTTTTCGAGACGTTGCTGCCTTACGCCATCGTGATGGATATGGAAGAAGTGTGGGGCGAGAAGTTCGAGAAATCGTTCCTTTCGGCTATGGTTCAACCCGAACCGTATCAACCGCCGTGGTTTAGCGGCAACGTGCTGCGTCCGGCTTATTTCGGGCACGTGTTGAACAGTACGTTATCCAACACCGTGAATCACGCGGCCATAAAACCGGTGGAAACTTCAAGCGGCGGCGGAAACTGGGGCAGCGGTTCATTCGGCGGTGGATTTTCCGGTATGGGCGGCGGCGGCGGAAGTGTGGGAGGTTGGTAGCACGGAAGTTTAATCAATCCCAAATCCGCCCAATATCGTCAGTTCCTGTCCTTTTTCAGGTGCGCCGTCAAGAATGGGCAGCGCTTCCGATATAAGTTCCTTCACTCCTTCCACCGATAAGGAATTGGCGTGATCTTCTACTGAATCCCATACTTCGGTTATCCAAATCTTGTTTTTGTCCGTTTCGTCCGTGCTCACGATATATAACCGGCAACCTTTCGCCGTATTCATCAAAGCGGCAGCTCTTAACAAAATGTCTGCCAAAATATGCGCGTTTCTTTCCGTGGATTTTAACCATCCGTGCAATCCGTATTTATGCATGTGATCGAGTTTTATAAAAGTTTCTTTTTGAACAAGTAACGATGTTTGTTTGTTCAACAGTCAAACGTTGGTTTATGGAAGAGAAAACCTTGCAAATTCGCGTTTTTGAGTTAAATCAGTTCAATTACCCCAAATTCAGGGAAAAGATACTCAATCTATATTTAAACGCCTTCACAACAGGAGAATACGCTCAGTATATTCCGCGCGAATCTGCTGAAAGTACGTTGGATGAAATGCTTCGGAACGGCTGGGGAAACATGGCATTTGCTGACGAAGAGTTATCGGGTGTGCTTATCGCGCTTCCGTTGTCGCACGACCGCGATTTTCCACGCGATACATGTCCGCATATCCCCGTTGAATCTTCCGTTTACATCGCCGAAGTAGTTACGCATCCCGATTTTCAAGGAAAAGGGGTTGCCACAAAACTGATTAACGAGTTTTTGCAGCAGGCAAAAGACAGTTATACGAATGTGGTTATTCGGGTGTGGGATGAGAACAAACCGGCGATGGCATTGTATGAGAAGTTGGGATTTTATCCTGTTGCTGCTATAGCGCAAACGAAATATCGTTCTCAATATGAAGCGTTTGAAATGAGGAAAGTTTATATGTTAAAAGAACTCAGAAATTAGAAATTAGAAATCAGAAGCCAAAAAGTCTAAATGTCTTGACTCTTGGCTCCAATAGTCTTAAGAAATGAAAGATTTAATTACAAAAACAATCAACCTGCGTTCCGGTACACCGGAAGAAAAAAGAATAGAAATCCGCGAATATTTCCTGAAAACGTGGGCTATAGACGAATTGCTGTACACGCAACTGAAATCGGACGATGTGTTTTACCACCGCGGCGACCCGTTGCGCCATATTATTTTGTTCTATTTGGGACACACGGCCGTGTTTTTTATCAACAAACTGTTTTTGGGAAAGATTATCGATAAACGCATCAACCCAAAGTTTGAATCTACTTTTGCCATCGGCGTGGACGAAATGAGTTGGGACGATTTGGACAACAACCATTACGATTGGCCGCCCGTTCCCGAAGTACGCGAGTACCGTGATAAAGCCAAAGAAGCCATTTTACATGTTATCGATACCGCACCGCTGTCGCTTCCCATCGATTGGGAAAGTCCTTTCTGGATCATTATGATGGGAATCGAACACGAGCGTATTCACCTGGAAACATCATCGGTATTGATTCGTCAACTTCCGTTGGATCAGTTGGTTCCTGATCTGTTCGGAGAGCGTTGTGCGGAGACGGGGAATGCTCCCGAAAACGAACTTATCGATGTGAAAGGCGCGACGATGAAGTTGGGCAAACCCATGGATCATCCTTTCTACGGTTGGGATAACGAATATGGAAACTATACCGAAGAAGTAGCCGACTTTAAAGCAGCCAAATACCTGACATCGAATCAGGAGTTTTTGGAATTTATGGAAGATGGCGGCTACGAAACCGAAAAATACTGGACAGAAGAGGGCTGGAACTGGCGAAATTTTAAAACGGACACGATGCCGCTTTTCTGGCGAAAAGACGAAAACGGATACCGCTTGCGGTTGGTTGCCGAAGAAATTCCGATGCCCTGGAATTGGCCGGTGGAGGTGAATTATCTGGAAGCGAAAGCTTTTTGCAACTGGAAAACAGAGAAAACCGGACAAAGATATCGTTTGCCCACGGAAGCTGAATGGTACAGATTGCACGAGGTATCGGGATTGAAAGACATGATGGAGTGGGGCAGTGCGCCCGGAAATATTAATCTCGAACATGGCACATCGCCTTGTCCGGTGGACAAATTTAAACAGGGCGATTTTTACGATGTGATGGGCAACGTGTGGCAATGGACGGAAACACCCATCACGGGTTTTCCCGGATTTAAGGTTCATCCGTTGTACGACGATTTTTCCACGCCCACTTTCGACGGAAAGCACAACCTGATAAAAGGCGGTTCGTGGATTTCCACCGGAAACGAAGCTACGCTGCATTCGCGTTACGCGTTTCGCCGCCATTTTTACCAGCATGCCGGATTTCGGTACATACAATCGGATGCACCGCTGAAGATTCAACAAGCCGATTACGAGACGGATGAGGAAGTTACGCTTTCGTGTGAGAATAACTGGGGCGATGCTTATTCCAAAGGTACTAGTTTTGGCAACAGGCTCGCACAAATAGTTCACGATGTGATGGCCGGAAAACCTGAAAACAAGGTGCTTGATTTAAATGCCGATACCGGACGGTTAGCGTTTGAGTTGGCGAAAACCTTCAACGATGTTACCGCGTTAGATTTCACCGCCCGTATGATCCGCATTCCCATTCAGTTGCAGGAGCAGGGATATATGCGCTACACGATAAAAGACGAAGGCGAACTGATGCACTTCCGCGATGTGGTCTTATCGGATTTCGGACTCGAAAAAGGGAAAGACAACATCCTTTTCATGCAGGCCGATGCCATGAACCTGAAACCGAATTACACAGGATACGATATCATTGTGATGCCCGGTTTACTGGAAGAATTGAGCGACCCGAAATCGTTTTTGTCGCACATTCACGAGCGTGTGAATGATGGTGGTTATCTTATAATTGCTTCGTCTTACTTTTGGGATGCATCGAAAACCCCGCGCGACAAATGGCTCGGCGGATATAAAGAAGACGGCGAGCCGGTAACTTCGCTGGATGGTTTGAAATCTGCTTTAGGAAATGATTTTGAATTGGAGCGCGAGCCTTTTAATATGGAACTTTCCGTTAAAAAATCATCCCGTGTAACAGAAAACAGAACGTTGGAAGTAACCGTGTGGAAGAAGAAATAGTTCGCAGAGCGCACAGATGTTCCGGAATCATCTCCTGCAAACGTCCTTAAATGCACACCACTCGCAATTCTTTTCGTTTTGCGTTTGGGAGAAAGAAACGTTTTTATCGAAAATTTCCTGCAGAACAGCGTTAAGTTTTTCTGTAAAATCGGGTAAATAGCCCGAAATATCGGTAATGGGTTCTCCCGAGAAAGTTATTGT
>CAKTUP010000015.1 GCA_934621705.1 uncultured Petrimonas sp. | reverse complement strand
CATTATTTATTAATACTATATTTTAAAACTAAAAAAACAAATGATTATGATTAATGCCTGTTGATACTGTTGATAAATAAATGAAGAAATACTTGTAAAATAAGTTATTAAAATAAGAACTTTTCCAAAACCTGTTTATCAACAATAATAATAAAATTAAACATCTGAATACTATATTACTACATACCTTTTCAACAATCTTTTCATAACCGTGTTGTTGATTAAATATTTCGAATTTGTTACAATTTTTATGTTTGTATCGCGTGAAAACTTTCGTTGAAGTTTCGGCTTATTTTATTTCGTTTCTTAAATTAAATTTTCTTATAACCGAAAGTTCCAATTTTCAAAATCAAATTACGAAATAATTCTCTACATATAATCAACAGTTTGTTCACAATCCTGAAAAACATCGAGTGCAAAAGTATTATTTAAAAATTATTTATCCAATTGCTTTAGTTTTAAAGTTATAAAAAATGACGAAAATCTAATTATTTATTGTTAAGTTCGAAATGCAAGAGTTTTGATTACAAAATGTTTTAGCTATATTTGTTCACCAAAATCAAACTCAGGTGGAAAAATATAATTTTATCATTATACTGGCATTTTTTCTGTTGATTGCCGCGGGTTGCGCATCAACAGTGAAAATTACATCTGTGGCTGAAAGAAATAAAGAAGGCGATTTGCTCCTGAAGTGGGAAGTGAGCCCCGATCAGGAAGGCAATATCAATATCTATTCTTCTCAGTCGGATACCGATATTGGTAATTTCACACCCATAAAAACTTCCAACATAACCGATCAGGTAACCGTAATAAATCCTGCCAGCCCCGAAATCAGGGAATTTTATATTTTAAAAACCACATCGGCCTATTCCGGAATTATTTCCAATCGGGTAATAGAAATGAGCAACATTAAGAATTTCCGCGATTTGGGCGGATATTTCACGCGCGCCGATCAGCAAATGAAGTGGGGACGTATTTTCCGGTCGGGAGATTTAAGCAGCGCAACATTGTATGACCAGGAACGATTGCGGCGGTTAAATATCAAAACCATTATCGATTTAAGATCGGATAAAACGGCAAAAAAATACCCGATTCTCATGCATCCCAACATCAGAAAAATTTCGCTGCCCATCACTCCGATGGATTCCGAAAAGATAAACGAAATGATGGATGACGAGAAGTTGACCCGTAGCGACGCCATTCGCGATGTTCAGGATTCGTACGTGGGAATCATTGAAAGTTACAAGAGCGAATTCGCGGAAATGTTTAACATTCTTACCGACGAGAACAATTATCCGGTGTTGCTGACCGGTTCCTTGGGAAAAGACAGGGTGGGACTGGCGTCTTTTTTTATACTCTACGCGTTGGGAGTTCCGCAAAACGTGATAATTGACGATTATATGCTTTCGCGTCAAACCATAGATATTTCGGCCGTTGCCGCGAACGTGAAAGGCAAGCCCGAATATTTTCAGGAAGCCGTTACCGCCCTAATGTCGGTAAACGTGGCGTACATAAATTATACCATCGATTACATCAACCAAAAATACGGTTCGGTTGACAATTACCTGGAAAAAGAACTCAAACTCACCTCCGGAAAACGGATATTATTGCGCAAACATCTTCTCTACAATCAATAAGTTCGATTTTTTTTCGTACCTTTGCGCCCGATTTTTAAAAATCGGCTAAAAGCTAATAGCCAAAAGCTAATGGCTAACAGCAATTATTCAATTTTTCTCACATCTTTATTATGTCGTGTTGTGGGGGTCTCGGGAAAATGCGAATACTTTCACAATTAAATTAAAGAAAAAATGAGAACTTTTGAAGAACTTGGCATTGCGCCCGAAATTTGGCGTGCAATCCAGGAAATGGGTTTCGAACAACCCATGCCCGTGCAGGAGGAAGTGATTCCGCAACTGCTGGCAAATACCCGCGATATCATCGCTTTGGCGCAAACCGGAACCGGAAAAACCGCCGCTTTCGGTCTGCCCATCATCCAAAAAACAAACATTGAGTTACATTCGCCGCAAACGCTGATACTTTGCCCTACACGAGAGCTTTGTCTGCAAATTGCCGGCGATTTAAGCGATTTTTCCAAGTATGTTGACGATATTAAAATCCTTCCCGTTTACGGTGGATCCAGCATCGAGAGTCAGATTCGTGCGCTCAAGCGCGGCGTTCACGTAATTGTTGCCACGCCGGGAAGATTGATCGATTTAATTAATCGCAAAACTGTTTCGCTTGAAAATGTGCATACCGTTGTGCTGGACGAAGCCGACGAAATGTTGCACATGGGATTCACGGAAAGCATCGACGAAATTCTGTCGCACGTTCCCGAAAATCGGAGTATGTTGCTTTTTTCGGCCACCATGCCGCAGGAAATTGCCAAAATTACGCGAAAATACATGAAAGATCCGATGGAAATTACCATCGGCCGCAAAAACGAAGGCGCGCAGAACGTGAAGCATATCTATTTTATGGTTCACGCCAAAGACAAATACCTGGCGCTCAAACGCATCGTAGATTATTATCCCAATATTTACGGCATTGTTTTTTGCCGCACGCGCAAAGAAACGCAGGAAATTGCCGATAAACTCATCCAGGACGGTTACGATGCCGATTCGCTTCACGGCGACCTTTCTCAGGCGCAGCGCGATTTGGTAATGAATAAATTCAGAAACCGGAACCTGCAATTGCTTATCGCAACCGATGTGGCTGCCCGCGGACTCGATGTGGACGACATAACACACGTTATCAACTTCGGCTTGCCCGACGATTACGAAGTGTACACGCACCGCAGCGGACGTACCGGAAGAGTGGGAAAAACCGGAACATCCATTTCCATCATTCACACCAAAGAGAAAGGGAAAGTGGCTCAAATCGAGAAACTTATCAATAAGAAATTCGAGTATCGTCAGATTCCCAAAGGCGATGTAATTTGCGAAAAACAACTTTTCAATTTCGTCGATAAAATTGAGAAAGTGAAAGTAAACGAAGAAGAAATCGAACGATTACTGCCGTCTATTTTCAAAAAACTCGATTGGCTGGAAAAAGAAGACGTCATCAAACGAATGGTTTCGCTGGAATTCAACCGCCTTATCGATTATTATCAGGCTGCCCAGGAAATTGAAGAACCCCGTGAGCAAAGCTCTAAAAAAGAAGAGCGCGGCAAAGGCAAAAAATTCGACAGAAACGAAGCCGGACCCAGAAAAGCCGAGAAAGGCTATGCCCGTTTTTTCATCAATATCGGTAAAATGGACGGCGCCAATCCCGCCAACCTCATGGGTTTCATCAACGATTACGTTCCCGGAAAAATTAGGGTAGGGCGCATCGATTTAATGAAAAACTTTTCCTTCTTCGAAGTTCCCGAAGACAACGTTAAACAAATTCTCAAATCCTTCAAAGGCGTTTTTGTTGAAGACCGAAAATTGGTGGTTGAACTGGCCGACAGCAATACATCGGACAAAAAGAAATACAAAGACGATAGACCGAAAGGAGAATTTAAAGCCTACAAAAAAAGCAAGAAACGTTAGTAAACTTCTCTCTCGGGACGACTTCAAGTCACCCCGAGAGTAAGTTCAATGAATTAATAATGAGTATTATAAAATTTCTCCCTACGGTCGAAATGACGGAGCAATTCGCGTGAGAAAGAGGGGAAAAGATGGCGGCGAAGCCGCCATCTTTTCCCCATAATACCGATTTGATTGTCACCCCGACGAAGGAGGGGTCTCATCCCAAAAGCAGAATTTCAACCCCGAAATTCTGCTTTTATTCTTTTTATGACGGATTAAAGAAAAAAATCTTTAATTAATTGCTTACAATTCGAAATTAATTACTTACTTTGCAAAAGAAAAAGAAAAATTAAATTTCTGTTTTTGAGATAATTACGGACAATAAAAACCGTAAGCAAAAAACCGCAAAAACATCGAAACTAATCTCTAAAACCACAAAAAAATGACGAAACGTAAACTTTTAATCAGAGATCTCACCTTAAGAGACGGACAGCAATCGGCTTTTGCTACCCGAATGAACCAATCGCAGGTTGACAGAGTGTTGCCTTATTACAAAGACGCCAATTTCTACGCCATTGAAGTCTGGGGCGGCGCCGTTCCCGATTCCGTAATGCGCTACCTGAACGAAAATCCCTGGGACAGGCTCAAAAAAATCAGCGACGGTGTGCAAGGCGCATCAAAACTCACTGCGCTTTCGCGCGGAAGAAACCTCTACGGATACGCGCCTTATCCCGATGAAATTATCGACGGATTTTTCAAAAATGCCGTTGCCAACGGGCTAAACATCATGCGTATTTTCGACGCGCTCAACGATGTGGATAACATTAAATCGAGCGTAAAGTACATCAAAAAATACGGCGGAATGGCCGATTGTGCCGTTTGCTACACCATCGATCCCAAATACGATGATGAAGTAAAAATTGTGGAGAAAAAAGGTTTTCTCGGCCTCTTCAACAAAAAAGAAGAAGTTCGCGTGAAGAAAGAAAACGTTTTCACCGACCAATATTTCCTGAACAAAGCCAAAGAAATGCTCGCCCTTGGCGCCGATATGATCACCATCAAGGATATGAGCGGATTGATTCCGCCCACGCGCACGGCAAATCTTATCTCGTTGTTCAAAAAAGAACTCAACGTTCCCATCGATTTCCACACGCATTGCACGCCCGGCTACGGATTGGGTTCGGTGTTTTCTGCCATCGTAAACGGAGTGGATATCGTGGATACCAATATCTGGAACTTCGCGGGCGGCCCGGCGGCTCCGGCATTGGAACTGATCTATATTTTCTGCCAAAAACTCGGTATCGAGTTGGATATAAACATGGAAGCCGTGGCAAAAATTAACGCTGAACTGTTAGCTATCCGCAAGGAATTGGATGCTTTTGATGCCGTGAAACAGTTTCCCAATCCGTTCAATCCGCTTACGGATGCGTTGCCGGCACATATCGATAAATATTTTGACGATGCTGTTGCTGCTGCTCAAAATAACGATGAAGCCGCTTTGTTGGCAGCCTGTCACGCCATCGAAGCGTACTTCAACTTTCCTGAACCCGATGAGATGGTGAAAAACGCCGAAATTCCGGGCGGAATGTACACCAATATGGTGGCGCAGCTGAAGCAATTCAACTCGTTGGATATTCTGGAAGATGCCATGAAGTTGATTCCGAGTGTTCGTCTCGATGCCGGTTTACCGCCGCTGGTAACTCCCACCAGTCAAATCGTAGGTGTTCAGGCTGTAAGTTCGGCGCTTAATCTGAAAAACGGACGTGAGAAATATGCCAACGCATCCAATCAGTTTGTTGCATTGGTAAAAGGCGAGTACGGAAAAACGCCGGTGGCGGTTGATCCTGAGTTCAGGTTGAAGATTGCGGGTACGCGCCAGGAAACTCCTTACGACACAAGCACGTATAAACGTCAGGAAAACCCCATGCTGCCCGAGTTTGGAAACATGCAACTGGCAAAAGACGAGCAGGAAGAATTATTGCTCGAACTTTTCCCCGCGGTGGCAACCAATTACCTGAAGAAAATCCGCGAAGCCGAATTTGCATCGCGTCAACCGCAGGAAGAAACCGTGGTAGCGGAACAAAAAACGACAGCCGCTCCCGAAGTAAAAGAGCCGGACGGATTTATTGTTGAAAGCCCGATGCCGGGAAGCATTATGAAGATTCAGGTAAACGAAGGCGACAATGTGTTCCGGGGAACGCACTTGCTTATTCTGGAAGCCATGAAAATGGAGAACGATATCCTTTCGGAATACGCCGGAAAAGCGTATAAGATATATGTGAAACCGGGCGACATTGTGCAGGCCGGACAAGCGATCATGAAGATTATTTGACAGCGATAACACGCATTAAACAAACAAATTAAGGAAAACCGATACGCGAGTATCGGTTTTTTTTGTTGCCTAAAACTTAACAATAATGTAATCAAAACTTAACCGCTTTGTAACAATTATACAAGACCTTTGTGGCGAAAAATTATGATACTCATTAATGAAAAAAGACTCAAAATTAATGACAGGTAAAGCAAAGGTATTATTGTTTAAATTATCTGTTTTACTCTTATTACTCGTTTCGGCATCCGCTATTTATGCTCAAACGGGAACCATCAAAGGAACCATTATTGACTCCAAAACCAAAGAACCGCTCATCGGCGCATCGGTTTTAGTGGAAGGAACCACCAACGGCGCCGCTGCCGATTTAGACGGTAATTTTGTTATCAACGGCGTATCGGCCGGAACACACACGCTCATAGCATCTTATGTAGCTTATCAATCGATTACCAAAACCGGAATAACGGTGCGCTCAAACGCCGAAACAGAAGTACATTTCGAACTCAATTCCGATGATATTAGTCTCGAAGCCGTTGAAGTGGTGGCTCGTGCCAATCGCGAAAGCGAAAACATTTTGCTGCTCGAACAGAAGAAAGCGTTAGTAGCCACACAAGCGGTGGGAGCAAGGGAATTGTCAAGAAAAGGCATCAGCGATGCACAGGCTGCAGTGGCGCAGGTATCGGGAATTTCCAAGCAGGAAGGCGTGAAAAACGTTTTCGTGCGTGGCTTGGGCGACCGTTACAACGCGACGTTACTCAACGGTTTTCCCATTCCGTCGGAAGACCCGGAATACAAAAACATTGCACTGGAATTCTTCGGAACCGATATTATTCAGAATATTGGGGTTAATAAAGTTTTTACCGGAAATAATTCGGGCGATGTGGGAGGAGCCATTATCGACATTACATCGAAAGAACTCTTCGGTGATCAGGCTTTAGGACTTGAGGTGGCTGCCGGCTTGAACTCAACAGCTTTTACTACCGATTTTTTTCGTCAGCATGGCTCCGATTATTTCGGATTTGCTAATAGCTCAGAACCTACACAAGGTAAATTCGACTTCAAAAATAGTCTCGATCCTTCCGTCTTAAAATTGCCGTTGAATCACAGTTTCGGTTTGTCGGGAGGAAAATCGTTTCGGTTAGGTGAGAATAGTAATCCTCTTTCTTTTTTCGTTGTGGCATCTCACAGTGTGGATTATTCTTACACCAAAGAAATCGTTAGAAATTCTATCACCAACGGATTAATTTATCAGGACCAGGAAGGAAAAAGATTTTCGCAAAACACCAATCAATTAGTGCTGGGAAATGTGAATTTCGGAATTAACCGCAAACACAATCTACAATATAATTTCATGATGGTTCACGCCAATGATCAATACATGGGTGAATATTCTGGGAAACATGGTGAAAGGCATCAGGATAGTGAAGATTACATGGGTTTTTACCGACGACAACAAACCAACGATAATTTGCTAATCACAAATCAATTGGAGACGAATTGGCAATTGTTGGATAAATGGAATTTAGAGGCCGGAATTTCTTATAACAGAATTAAAGGACTGGAGCCGGATCGTAGAGAAAACTACTTGTCTAAAATGACAGACGGTTCGTATATCCTTACCGGAAGCAATCGTCAAAAGCGGTTTTTCTCCACGTTGAACGAAGACGATATTAACGCGAAAACAAATTTAAAGTATAAGTTAAACGACCGTTTCGGCAGTGAAAACTCATCAATTCAGTTTGGATACGTCGGACGATTTGTGAACAACGATTTTAAAGCGATTGAATACAACTTCTCGGCCGTTCCCGGAACGGTTTCGATAGAAAACCTTAAACTGGACGATCTGTACAATACGGCAAATTTTGACGCAGGCCGTTTTCAAATGACACCGGGCGATCCGAACTCGTATGAAGTTACCAAATACATTCACTCCGGATTTGCCGAAGGAACCTATCAGTTAACAAGTAAACTGTTGGCAAATGTAGGTTTTCGGGTTGACAAAGTGGATTTAACGGTTGATTACATCACACAAAACGCCGGAATTGGCAGTGAAAGCATCAATAAATTGTATTACCTGCCAAGCGCAAACCTGAAATACGATATCAACGACAAAAACGTACTTCGGTTGGGTTTGAGCAAAACGTACACGTTGCCGCAATCGAAAGAAATTTCGCCCTATCAGTACGTGAATATCGGCTTTGCAAGCCAGGGTAACCCCAATATTAAGCCGTCGGATAATTACAACGCCGACTTAAAATGGGATTATTACATGACACCATCGGAGTTGATTTCTTTGACCGGTTTCTACAAAATTATTCAAAATCCTATCGGACGTGCCGATCAGGGAAACTCGGCCGGACTGCTCGAATACACCAATATCAGCGATAAAGCCAACGTTGCCGGACTGGAAGTTGAGGTAAGAAAAAATCTTTTCTCGCGCACCAATACCAGCAGCACTACTCTCAACCGCTTATCGGTTGGCGTAAATGCATCGTATATCTATTCCGACCTCGTTGTGAAATTGCTAAATACTCCCGAACGTAACACACAACTGGAAGGCGCAGCACCGTTTATCGGAAATTTCGATATTTCGCACACCTATACAAACGGGGCGAAAAATTTTACAAATTCGCTTGTTCTGAACTATTTCAGCAACCGGATTCACACCATCGGTTCGCGTGGTTACAAAGATATTATCGAAACAGGAATTCCAACGCTCGACTTGGTGTCATCGGCAAAGCTCAATCAAAATATAACTCTCAAACTGAAAGCCACTAATCTGCTGAATCCCAACTACACCCTCACGCGCGAAGCAAGCGATTCGAGCGAAAAAGTTGTATTGAATCAATACAAAAAAGGGATAAATGTAAGCTTGGGCATCAGCTATGATTTCTAATTCTATTAAATGTATGCAAATACAAATTATGTTGAAACTCTATTTTTTTATAAACTTAAAACTGAATTAAAAATGAAAAAGTTTTTTTTAAGTATGATGACTTGTACTGCTTTATTGACGGCAGTAACCTTTACTTCGTGCGGTGACAATGGCGGTGATAAGCCCGAACCACCCGTAACCGAAGATGTGTTGGTAGGCTCAATTACCGGCACCAAAACATTAGATGCAAACGTAACCTACACCATTACCGGAGCGGTTACTGTTGAAGACGGAGGCGTATTGAATATTCCCGCGGGAACTCAAATTAAAGCTAAAAAAGGTTTTAACAATTACATCCTTGTATTGCAAGGAGGTAAAATTTTTGCCAGAGGAACAGCGGCTGCACCTATTGTTATAACAGCCGACATTGAAAATGCCCAACCAGCACATTGGGGCGGACTTATTATTAACGGTAAAGCTCCTCTTTCGGGCCCAGCCGGAACAACAGGATCTACCGAAATCCACACAGCACACCTATACGGCGGAACCAATCCTGCCGATAACTCAGGTGAACTTACGTATGTGGTTCTTGCATATACCGGCGCTCGTTCGAATTCCGACGTTGAACACAATGGTTTGACACTTAATGGCGTGGGTAATGGAACAAAAATAGAGAATATTTATATTCCGAACGGAGCTGACGATGGTATCGAGTTTTTCGGCGGTA
Organism: uncultured Petrimonas sp.; assembly: GCA_934621705.1. Classification (GTDB taxonomy): domain Bacteria; phylum Bacteroidota; class Bacteroidia; order Bacteroidales; family Dysgonomonadaceae; genus Petrimonas. The sequence goes on along the minus strand of CAKTUP010000015.1, from coordinate 10,966 downwards.
GCGTAAACGTTAAAAACCTGCTTGTTGTGAACTCTGACGACGATATGTTCGATTTCACTCAAGGTTACAATGGAACGCTTGAAAATGCTTACGGAGTTTGGGAAGCCGGATATACCAGTTCAGAATCTGACCCGCGCGGAATTGAAGCTGATGGAAATCACGACGGAAACTTCCCCGATCACCCCGGACAATCTAATTTCAAGGTTAATAATATTACCATTGACTTGAAATTGGCTCCCAGCACTGATACAAAAGCTCAAATGCAGGATGTCTTCAAAATTCGTCGTGGCGCTAAAGCTACAATTACCAATGCTCTTGTTAAAGGTACAGGAACTGCCATTGACATTGTAGATTTAAACGATGGAAAAGGAGCTGGTGATGCAACTTCCGTTATTAACATTACTAACAAATTGACTAATATTACCGGTAAGCAACTTAACGGAACCGGTGCTGTTACGTTTAGCGATAATAATACCGGTTGCCCAACCAACATCTTCGCTTGGACAGGATACAAATTCTAATCATCTCTCGGTTTATATAAAAATAAAAGGTATTTCGGGTAAAATCGAAGTACCTTTTTGTTTATATAAAAACAATAAATTGTATCTTTGTTACGGCGAATAACTTAAATTACAGTAATTATGAAGAATAAAATAGGATTATTATTAGCAGGTTTCCTTTTGGCATTATCCGTGCAAAGCCAAAATGTTAAAGAACTTCCACAGATATATCAAACCGATGGAATTTACTATCGCGACCGTGCGCAAACTGAGTTGTACACCGGCGATTACCGCGAACTTTACGACAACGGCACCATCCGTCTGGAAATGCAAATAAAAAACGGCGTTCCCGAAGGAGCCTATATGGTTTATTTTGAAAACCGCAAGCCCAAAGAAGTGCGCTCATACAAAGAAGGCAAGCTTCACGGGTTGTGGCGTACGTACGATATTTCCGGCCAGCTCATCTCGGAAGCAGAGTATAAAATGGGCAGAAAGCACGGCACGTGGCGCATTTGGGACGAACTGGGAGCGCAGCGTTACGAAATGAATTATTACGAAGGCAACAAAACCGGCATTTGGCGTATGTGGGACGAGAAAGGAAACATGGTTGACGAAAAAAGATACTGACTTTTTTGTAACGAAATCTTAACCAAATCTTAACAGAAACGTAACCGGTTTGTAACAATTTTATTCGATTTTTGTATGTTAATTCATGCAACTATAAATTCGATAAAATATGAAATTGTTTCTAACTATTTTAGCATCTGTTGTTATTTCTGCTTCAGTTTTTGCTGCTGACAAAGCCGACAACAAAAAAACTAACGAGAAAGCCGCCCCAAAGGTTGAAAAAACAACCGCAATTGAACAGGTAAACGGCGCTGTTATCGATTTGAAAACCAACGAAGCCTTAGCCGGCGCTGCTATCCTCATTGACGGAAATAAAATTTATTCAGACCTCGACGGAAATTTCACGCTGAAGAATTTTAAACCGGGCGTTTATAAGATCAAAGTTGAACTTATTTCTTACGAACCGGCCGAAATGGAGATAAATGTAAAGAACGACAGCAAAATTCAAATTCCATTGGTTCAGCAATAACCGTCAAAGGAATCCTAAAAGTAATAAAAAAGTTTACACCGCTAAAGTGTGAACTTTTTTGTTTTTAGTGCCCCGATAAATTAACAAAATCTTAACCGAAAAGTAGCCGCATCGTAACAATTAATGCGGATATTTGCAGTGTTAAAACAATATTCATTTGGTTCAAAAATAGCAAAAATCAATTTTTCATTAACTCTCTATGGGTCTTTAAGAAAGGTGTGGATGTGAATCTACGCCTTTTTTCATATCTTTGTGCACTTCGAAAATTATGCAATATGGCAAAACGAACATTTTCTAAAACACAATTAGGCTTCATCGCCATTCTTTGGGTGCTTTTGGTGGGCTATATTCTTATGAACGCCAAAATAAACGGCATTACCATTATATCCATCATTATGTCGGGAATTATTGTTTTTGTGCCGATTTACAAAAATCTAAGAAAATAGCCTTTTTAATGACAAAACACAATTAATACATCAAAATTACTTTCATATAAATATTTTATTGTATTTTTGCATCTCAAAGTGATTGTTTACTGAGTTATCACAATTAAACTCTTTTTTTATATGAAGTACGAAGAAATTGTCAGTCTTGTGAAAAGACGTTTTCCGAATGAACCGGAGTATCTCCAAGCTGTCGAAGAAGTTATCGAGTCCATTGAAGCGGTGTATAACCAGCACCCCGAGTTTGAAAAAGCAAATCTGATTGAACGATTGATCATTCCCGACAAAATTCACACGTTCCGCGTCACCTGGACTGACGATAAAGGCAACGTGCATACCAATATGGGATACCGCGTGCAACACAACAATGCCATAGGCCCGTACAAAGGCGGAATTCGTTTTCACGCTTCCGTATCGCTCTCCATTTTGAAGTTTTTGGCGTTTGAGCAAACTTTTAAAAACGCGCTCACCACACTTCCCATGGGCGGAGCCAAAGGCGGTTCTGATTTTTCGCCGCGTGGAAAATCCGACGCAGAAGTGATGCGATTCTGCCAGGCGTATGTCGAGGGACTTTGGCGCGTTATCGGGCCCGATACCGATGTTCCGGCAGGCGATATCGGCGTAGGCGGCCGCGAAGTGGGCTATATGTTCGGAAAATACAAAAAACTGGCCGGAGAATTCACCGGGACATTTACCGGAAAAGGACGCGAATTTGGCGGTTCGCTCATCCGTCCCGAAGCCACCGGCTATGGAAACGTATATTTTCTGCTGGAAATGCTGAAAACCAAAAATATCGACATAAAAGGGAAGAAATGCCTGGTATCGGGTTCGGGCAACGTGGCGCAATACACGTGCGAGAAACTGATTGAACTGGGAGCCATTCCGGTTTCGTTGTCCGATTCCGACGGATACATTTATGATCCGGACGGAATCACTACCGAAAAACTGAACTTCGTGATGGAGTTGAAAAACCTGTATCGGGGTCGCATTCGCGAATATGCCGAAGAATTCGGTTGCAAATACGTTGAGGGCGCCCGTCCTTGGGGCGAAAAAGCCGATATTGCGCTTCCTTCCGCCACACAAAACGAAATCGATGGCGACGATGCCCAAGCGTTGATAAACAACGGAATCATCGCCGTTTCGGAAGGCGCCAATATGCCCAGCACGCCGCAGGCGATTGAGATTTTCCAGAAACACAAGGTGCTTTATGCTCCCGGGAAAGCTGCCAATGCCGGTGGCGTATCGGTTTCGGGGTTGGAAATGACACAAAACTCAGAGCGTTACAGTTGGAGCGCCGAACAAGTGGATGAAAAACTGAAATGGATTATGGCAAACATACACGAAAACTGCGTGAAATACGGCGCCGAAGCGGATGGATACGTCAATTACGTGAAAGGTGCCAATATTGCCGGGTTTATGAAAGTAGCCAAAGCAATGATGGGGCAGGGAATATTGTAAACAAAGAAATCAGAAGTAAGAAATTAGAAATAGGAATAGAAAATTGATATAGAAGCTAGAAATCGGAAATTAGAATTGCATCCTAACTTTGTCAAAGTTTTAAACTTTGACAAAGTTGTTTTATATAAATTTTTTTTATTCTCGGAATTGACGTATTTTTGCAATCTGAAATAAATTTCCGGTCCGGTAGCTCAGCTGGATAGAGCAACAGCCTTCTAAGCTGTGGGTCGTGGGTTCGAATCCCGCTCGGATCACATAAAAAGTTGCTTGCAGCGATTTTTTTTGTTTTATTTATTATTCACCGTTGTTCCCGCCCAATCATCCGTCCTAAATGGCGATGCAGGAAGTCCGGCTTCATTGTAGAGGTTGCAAACCGGATTATCGGCCCAGGCGTAACGCACAGCGGTGGGAAATTTTACATCGGAAGAACTTACCACCACTTCATTTCCATCGATTTTTGCGTTCGCCCAATAAAATTTCTTGTCGGGACCCGCTATTGCGAAACCTGTTAACTCACCGTTTTTGGACACAAGTTTCGATTTATTCGGCTGAAAATATATCCGAATCTTTCCGTTTTCGATGCGATATTTTTCGTAAATCGGCCCTGAACCCACGATATTTTGTCCGTACGTTTTTTCACGAGCCTGTAATGCCAGTCGTTTTCCAACGTCTTGCTTGTTTTTGGGGTGAATATCATCGGCATCGCCTATGTCGATAATGGTTGCCATTCCCGTGTTGTTGAGCCGAAGCGTTTGGAGTTGCGCTTCCCGAAGCTCGGCCCATCCCGATTCGGCAGGTTCGTCTTTTACCTGCATAAAATTGGCTAACTGCACAAAATAAAACGGGAAATCGTATCCCCATTTCGAGCGCCAGTCGGTAATCATCAATGGAAACAATGTTCTGTACTGGTATGACCTACCGGAGTTCGATTCGCCCTGATACCAAATGGCGCCCTTTAAAGCGTACGGTACAATGGGCGCAATCATGGCGTTGTATAAGCTGGTTGGCCTGTTCTGAAGGTTTACGTTGGTATTTTTTAAATTGACCGCCAGTTTATATTTCCATTCTCCGTCCAGATTTTCGCGAAGGGTTTCTTTGTTTGCAGGCGCGATATACATGTTTGCGGGATTGCCGTGAAATCCTCCACCGCCGCCGGTATCGATCACTCGCACCGCGATAACGGCGTTTCCTTTTTTCACCAAACGGGCAGGGATGGTGTATATCCGGTCGGCATTGTAGCCATCGGTAGAGCCGATTTTTACTCCGTTGAAATAAGTTTCGTCGCTATCGTCGATGGCTCCCAGTGAAAGAGTAAGGTTGTTGCCCACCCAATTATCGGGAATTTCAATGGTCTTGCGAAACCACACAAGTCCGTCGGTATCGGGCAAATAGCTGTCTTCCCACAAGCCGGGAACAACGGCCGCTTTCCAATCCGAATCGTTATATTTATTCTGTGAGGCGACTGCAACGTTGTTTACCGTTCCAAAATCTTTCTCCTGAACCAGCGTCATCCAGTCTTTTGGATTTGTTTCCCTTGGCATATTACTGAATTCTTTGACCGGTTCCTGAAACTCGGGCATCAAATTCAGCGACTCGGCGCTTGCCCACGCTTCTGCCACCGTTCCGCCCCACGAAGTGTGAATAAGCCCGATGGGAACATTGAGGTTTTCATACAGATCGCGGCCGAAAAAATAGGCAGTAGCGGAAAATTCGGGAATGGTAGCCGGAGAGCATTGCTGCCAGCCGCCCCAAGCAACGGCAACATCGTCCAGCGGCTGGGAGCTTGTTGTGCGCTGCACTTGGAGCAAGCGGATGTTGGGATAATCGGCTTCGGCAATCTCTTTTTTATAATCGAAAATCTGTCCCCAACCGGCCAGCGGCATTTCCATATTCGATTGCCCCGAACAGATCCACACTTCGCCGATAAGAATATTTTTCAATCGGACGGTATTTTTCTCCGAAATAGTTATTTCATAAGGTCCGCCTGCCGATGGAGTTTTTACATTGACCTTCCAGCTTCCGCTTGCATCGGATTTTACGGTGTATGTTTGCTTATCCCACGATGTAACGATTTTCACGTTACCGTTTGGCGCGGCTTTTCCCCAAATGGGAGCATCGGTTTTTTGTTGCAGCACCATATTGTCGGAAAACACGGCCGGAAGGCTGATTTGGGAATAAGCTTGGCCTGCGATGAAGAAAAATACAAGCCACAAGATTGCTTTAGGAGTTGTTGTTTTCATTGTTTCGGATAGAGTTTTTTAATTATTGGCATAAAGTTATGAATTAAAAAAAAGTTTCCGATGAAAATTGGGGAAAAATTACACACTTCATCATTTTTTCATAAATAATCATTACCGATTTTTTTTTATCCTTTACCTTTGTTTCGGATTCATTAATAAAATAATAGAATTACGCGCATTGATTTTTATTTAATCCAACCAAAATCTTAACTATGTTTTTATTTCTTTCGTAGTGATTACGAGAACTTAAAAGCATAGTTTTTTTATTTTTATCCCCTTTCCAATAAAAACTTTCCTACCTTTGTTTCCACAAAAAATAAACAAAATATGGGCTACGAAATCGAAAGAAAATTCCTGGTAAACGGCGACTACAAATCCAAATCCTTTAAAAATTTTAGGATAAAACAAGGTTATCTTGCTTTGTCGGGAATTAGCGTTGTGCGTGTGAGAATTAAAGGTGAAAAGGCGTTTGTTACCATCAAAAGCGCGTTAGAAGAAAACACCATCAAACGGAACGAGTGGGAGTACGAAATTCCGGTGCAGGATGCCGAAGAGATGCTGTTGCTTTGTGAAGAGGCTGTTATCGAGAAAACTCGATATTTAGTTAATGTGGGAAATCATGTTTTTGAAGTGGATGAGTTCTATGGCGATAACGAAGGGCTGCTTATTGCCGAAGTGGAACTGGAAAGCGAAGACGAAGCCTATGAAAAACCTGATTGGCTGGGCCCCGAAGTTACCGGAAATGTGCGTTATTACAATTCATTTTTGTCCATACATCCGTATAAGGAATGGCAGGAGGAATACTAAGTTGTTTTTAGGAAGCGGCAGTCAAGATTAGTTTATTGTAAAGCAATTAGTCAGACAAAACGAACTTTGCTCAATTCATTGGCGAACTGATGTATTCCATTTTCTATTTTTTCAATTGTGCCCATGCGCGGTTTTTTCACCCCGTTCAAGTAGTGGCTCAGTTGACGTTGGTTAATGCCGGTTATTGTTTCTAATCCGGCAAGCGAAAGCATTTCCGAATAATGTGACAAAAACGAAGCTGTATCATATTTAAAAGTGAATTCCAACTCCGGAAACTCTTTCCCGATTTCTGCATAATAGGCTTTCATTTCGTTTGCCGACTCGTGAAAATCTTCAATACATTGTTGTACAGATTTTCCTTCGCCTAACAATCCAAAAGTTAATCCATATTCTTTGTCGGGGTCAATATACGCTTCAAAACGTTTATCCGAACCAGTCTCAATAATTACATCAATTTTTTTCATCTCGTTTTGTTTTAATTGGATATTAAAGTTTAACTCCCGAATCTTTACTGATTGATTTCATTGTTCCAAATTTTGCTTCTTCGCCTAAGTGATAGCTAAGAGAGAACTCCTTTCCCGTGATCGGACTGTACCAAATAGGATGTCTTTTTCCATTACGAATCCAGTAACAACCGGCTTTTTTTAGTTTACGTTCAATTTCTGAATATTTCATAACGTTTCACTGGATTGACAAATAACAAAGGTAGTAAATATAATACTAATATGCAAGTGGAAACACAATTTTTATAGATAAACGGTCGTAACGTGGTATTCGTGAATTCTCCCGTTAATTCCCGCTCCGCAGTTTGCTCCATCGGCAGAATACGGCGTCGGCGACATCTATTATCAAAAATAACAGGAATCCGATAATGGAAAGCGTAACAATGCCGACATACATGGTGAGATAATCAATTCGCATCCAGGCATCCACGATAAAAAAGCCCAATCCTTTGTCCGTGCCGAAGGTTTCGGTTACGAAAAGCACCGATGTGGCAATCCCCACGGTTACACGAAGCGCCGAAAGCATATCGGGCAAAATTCCGGGCAACACTACGTGACGGATGTGCTGCCAACGCGTTGCTCCCAGCGACGAAAGAACATAGAAATTTTCTTTGTTGATGTTTCGGATGGAATCGCGGATGGAAATCATCAATTGAAACACGATAATCAGCACGATCATCACGATTTTTGTATTCTCGCCAATCCCGAAAATTATCATTACCACGGGCAGTAACGCCAGCTTGGGAACCGGATACGATAAATACAAAAGCGGATTCAACATTTTGTTGGCGCGTTTGCTGAGTCCGGTCAATAACCCGCCCAACAGCCCAAAAAACAGGGCAATAGCCGTTCCGATGACAATGCGCCGCAAACTGGCCACCGCGTGAGCAAACATTCCTTCGGAAAGTGTTTTCGGGAAAATGGCATACACATCCAGCGGGTTTGGCAGCGCTTTGTTCTGGAAAATTACCGCGAACAGCCACCAAAGCAGGTTGAACGTCAGCACTCCGATAAACAACAACCGGAGCGACTTGGGCAGGCGAAATTTTCGTTTTCCTTTATCCATACGCTTCTATCGGGTTATTGTTGCTATTCCGAAGTAAATCGCTCAACTCCCGCACAAAACGATAGAAATCTTCTTCCGAGTGTTGCCCGTTACTGTCAAACAACGGATTTTCAATCCAGTGGTAAACGGTGGCGGGAAGTTTGCGCAGCAAAAGTATGTATTTTCCGAGCGTGACGGCTTCGGGAAGATTGTGCGTGGTGAGAATAGTTGTCGGGCGGTGTTTTTTCCACAAATCGATAAAAAGATTGCGCGATGTTTCGGCCGTAAGCGTGTCGAGCGCCGAGAAAGGTTCATCCATCAGCAGCAAATCGGGATGCGACGCGAAAGCACGCGCCAGCGCCACACGCTGTTTTTGCCCGCCGCTCAATTGCGAAGGATAGCGCTGCATTAGGTCCGGAATATCCAGTTCAGAAATTATTTTTTCCGCATCGCGCGGGTCGATGGCGTTCTTCCTGTTTATTTTGTGCGGCAGGAAAATGTTTTCTTCCACTTTTTTCCAGGGCAACAGTCCCAGATTCTGCGGAACGTATCCGCATCGGATATTGGATTGTCGCAGCGATTCGCCGTGAAGACAAATGCTGCCTTCGTAATGCTTAATAATTCCGCTCAACACGTTCAGCAACGTTGACTTTCCACAACCCGATGGCCCTACAACGACAAGAATTTCTCCGATATTTAAATCGAAGGAAATATCGTTCAGCACCAGTGTTTTGCCGATGTGGACGGTCAGGTTTTTTACAGAAAGCGTGTCGTTGACGGGATTCATGAGCGGTTACGGAATAAAATCGGTAACGATTATCGAGCTTATATCGAAATCGGGTTTTACCAAATTGCGCTCTTTCAACCATTTCTCAACCAGCAACAAATCTGCTTCCTGCGGAAGTTGAGCCGGAGAATAATCGGGAAGTTTTATTTCCGAAACCAAATTGGGCGGAAATCCTACTTCTTCGGTCAGCACGGCTTGAAAGTCTTCGATGGATTTTGTTTTTAAGTCTTCGATGGCCTTGTTGTAAGCTTTATAGAACTTTTTCAACGCTTCCGGCTTTTCGTCGATTGTCTTTTGCAGAAATGCAATTCCCGTGACCCGAACGTTGAGGTCTGCCATGCTTATGATGCTGCGGTTTTCTTCGCTTTTGGCGATGGTGGCGAACGGGTCGGGAAGCATGGATGCATCTATTTTCGCGTTGCGAAGCATTTCCAGCCGAAGCGGGATTTTGTTTATTTCGGGTTTTTCAACGTCTTGCACCGATAAACCGGCTTTTTCCAGCGCCAGATCGGTGCAGAAATCGATAACCGTGTTGCGCGATACGGCAATTTTCTTTCCTTTCAGGTCGGATAACATGCTTATTCCGCTTTCTTTTTCCACAATAAGTTCGAAAGTACCGTCGCATTGCGAAGTAAACCGCAACGGTATTCCGCCGGAATTTTGGATGGCTCCGCCGGTGTAATCGAGGATGGTTCCGTCGAGATTGTTGCTTTGGAGGGCGGCGTCGCGTTCGTTGGGAGAATAGAATTTCTGAATGGTAATTTCCACGCCGTTTTCGGCGAAATATCCGCTGTTTTGGGCAACGGCTAACGGTAGGTAATCCATCGACGACATTACGCCGATGACGAGTTTTTCCACATCGGTTTCGCTCTTTTTGGCAGTATTGCAAGCCGCCAGAAAAACGACAATGAGAAGCAGAGAAACGGTTGTTTTATTTATTTTCATAAAATGGATTGCTTGAAGAATTAAATAGGGGTTCATTCGGATAAAAATAGCAAGAGACTGCAACAAACAGTCTCCAACTATTGAATAACAACTTTTAGTTATTTATGTTTAACTTCGCAATCCTTTTTTAGGCAAGTTCATTCCACAACCGTCACCCATCCGTGCACATCCGGCTCATCGCCATACTGAATGGCGCGAAGTTTTTTGTACAACTTTTCCGAAATCGGGCCGGCTTTTCCGTCTTTACAAAATTCGTAGGTTTTGTTTTCCGCCAAGTCATCGATACGCAAAATCGGGCTGATTACAGCTGCTGTTCCGCAAGCTCCGGCTTCTTCAAACGTAGCCAGCTCTTCTTCGGAAACACGGCGGCGTTCAACTTTCATCCCAATATCTTCGGCCAGTTGAATTAGGCTCTTGTTGGTAATCGACGGCAGAATAGATTCCGATGCGGGCGTGATGTATGTGTTGTCTTTAATTCCGAAAAAGTTGGCTGGACCGCATTCGTCTAAGTATTTTTTCTCTTTCGCATCGAGATAAAGCACGGCGGAATATCCCATTTTGTGCGCTTTGTCGCCCGCCGTAAGGCTGGCAGCGTAGTTCCCACCCACTTTAAACGTTCCAGTTCCCAGCGGAGCAGCACGGTCGTATTCGCGCAAAATAACCATCGGCGTGGGTTTAAATCCTTCCTTGAAATAGGGGCCCACGGGAGTTACGAAAATAAGGAAAGTGTATTCCGATGCCGGTTTCACGCCCACCTGAGCGCTCGTTCCGATCAACAGCGGACGGATATACAGCGATGCACCGCTTTCGTAAGGCGGAACAAATCGTTCGTTTTTCTTCACGGCAAGCAACACCATTTCTTCGAACAGTTCCACAGGAAGTTCCTGCATCATAATTCCGCGACACGATGCTTGCAACCGCAACGCATTTTCGCGCATACGGAAAACTCTGACTTTTCCGTCTTTTCCCTTAAACGCTTTCAGTCCTTCAAACGCTTCTTGGCCGTAGTGCAGACAGGTTGCGGCCATGTGGATGTTCAAAAATTCGGACGTTTCAGCTTGTGGTTCACTCCATTTTCCGTCTTTAAAATACGAACGGATGTTGTAATCGGTTTTCATGTAGCCGAACGATAAATCGGCCCA
>CAKTUP010000014.1 GCA_934621705.1 uncultured Petrimonas sp. | reverse complement strand
ATGATGGATGATGGATGATGGATGATGGATGATGGATGATGGATGATGGATGATGGATGATGGATGATGGATGATGGATGCTCAATGCTCAATGCTCAATGCTCAACGCTCTTTGCTATTCTATTAAGCAGATTCTCACAAGCGTCTTCCAACAAATCCATCACCAACTCGAAACCGGATGAACCGCCGTAATATGGGTCGGGAACATGTGAATGCGAATATTTATCGGAAAAATCGGTCATCAAATGGATTTTGGCAACATCTTCTTTTGACTTTGCCAGTTTTTTCACGTTCCGGTAATTGTCGTCGTCCATCACGATGATATAATCGAAAATGCCAAAATCTTTTTCAACGAATTTTCGGGAACGCGAAGAAAAATCGTATCCGCGCCGCTGGCCGTGCATACGCATCCGGTCGTCGGGCAACTCGCCTTCGTGCCACCCCGAAGTTCCTGCCGAATCCACGAAGATTTCGTTTTCGAGACCTTCATCGGCTACCATTTTTTTGAAAATTCCTTCGGCGGCCGGAGAGCGGCAAATGTTTCCGAGACAGACAAAAAGAACGTTTACTTTCTTATTTTTGGCGTTGGCAGGTTGCATAATGTTAAGCAATTATAATCTAAAACAATAGGGCAAAGATAACATTTTTTGTTTATATTTGCAGCCATAAACCATTTTTGTACGTCGATGAACGAATTGGAAGAAAGAATGTCACAGCCTGTTTCAAAAGAAATTACCGTAATAGAAGCCAGAAAAGAACTGGAAAAAAATAAAACCAAACGAATCTTATTTGCAATTGGCGGATCGCTGGCGCTGGTTTTGGCCGTTTTGGGAATCATTGTTCCCGGGCTTCCGTGCACGCCGTTCGCCCTTTTATCGGCCGCCCTGTTTGCCAAAAGCTCCGATAGATTGTATAATTGGCTATTGAATAACAAGATTTTAGGTTCGCGCATCAAAAACTATCAACGCCGGAAAGGAATCTCGAAAAAAGGGAAAATTAAAGTGATTCTTTTGATGTGGACGATGGTTTTGATTTCGTCTTTCCTGATTATTAAAGCACCCACATTGAAGATCATTATACTCTCAGCCGGCCTTTTGGGGGCCATAACGGTTTGGTTTTTTGTTCCGGAAGGGAAAGATTATACGAAAGGCGACGTTTAATCCCGCAAATACGCGAAGTAATATTTTTCCACTGTTTTCGATAACAACTCAATGTTGAACATATCGGAAGCGGTGGAAATATCTTTTATGGAGCCGTCGCGATAGAGAATTTTGATGCTTTCGTCGTACTGGTTGTACATATCGGTTGCCAGCGAGTCGGTGGATACAAAATATTGAGCTTCGCTTTCCGAAACTCCGTATTTGCGGACGAATTTCTCGATGTATTCCTGCTTTTTTTCTTCCGGATGCGGCTCGTTGGTAATTTGTATTTTAAATAATTTCCGGTTGACCATTCCGCTGCTTAACAGCGATAAAACCTTATCGGGATGCGACTTCCAGACTTTCAGTGCTGTCCAGATATCGTTATCGTCAATGTTGATGAAGTGTTCCAGCACTTCCGGATTTTCCCGAAAATCATTCAGCGTGATATCGTTTTTCAGAAAGAACGCCAGCGATGGCGATGCAAACAAATCTTCGCCGTTTCGCGACAAGTATTTTGCCCGGTTTATCGTGTTTATCAGCATTTTTTCCGAAGCCACCGCCGTTTTGTGCAGATAAACCTGCCAATACATAAACCGGCGCGACATCAGGAAATTTTCTATCGAATAAATTCCTTTCGATTCCACCACCAGTTTATCGTCAATCACGTCGAGCATTTTCATAATGCGCGCCGCGCCGATGCTGCCTTCGCTCACACCGGTGAAAAAACTGTCGCGCTGCAAGTAATCCAGCCGGTCAACATCCAGTTGTCCGCTAACCAGTTCGTGAAGAAAGCGTTTGGGGTAATTGTCCCGAAAAATATCGATGGCCGTATTCAACGCACCTTTTTTCTCGTCATTAATCTGCTGCAACAGCAGCAACGAAATTTCTTCGTGATGAACGTTGGCTGCAAGCGTATTTTCCAGCACATGCGAAAACGGCGTGTGGCCGATATCGTGCATCAAAACCGCCGCCAATGCCCCGCGGTACTCGTCCTTCGTGATTTCGTGCCCTTTATCGCGCAAATTCCGCAGCGCTACGTCCATCAGGTACATCGCGCCAATGGTGTGGTGAAACCGCGTGTGCTGCGCACCGGGATAAACATACGACGCCATTCCCAACTGCCGAATCCGGTTCAACCGTTGCAGATAAGGATGCTGAATGAGTTCGTAAATAAACTCGTCGGGGATGTTTATAAATCCAAAAACGGGGTCGTTGATTATTTTGCGCTTTTGCTGCATGATGTGCTGTAACAAGTTGGAATGTGCAAAAGTACAAATTATCTTTGTCAATAGATGTTTTTAGAAAGTTTTTCGCTTCCCGTAGATTCAACGCGCAAATGCAATTTTGTTTTCCAAAGATGCATCAGTAGGTTGAATCTACGCACCGTAACTTCTTATGAAAATATTTGTATGAATGTATCAAATATATTACTTTTGTAGTATGGATAAATTACAATATATACGGCAAATCAACCGAACGCCTGAATTTGATGAGTATTACAACGCTCAACCCGAAAAGGTTAGGGATAAATACAAGTATATATTAAATATCATTGCAACGCAGTACGTTATCAGCGAAAAGTTTGTGAAAAAATTGGAAACATCGGAGTTGTACGAGATGCGTATTTCAATAGGCAGTAATGAGCATCGAACATTGTTGTTTGCGATTGACAATTTAAACATTATGCAATGCACCCGCGTGTTATTGTTAAATTCTTTTTTGAAAAAAGACAGTAAGCAATATAAGAGAGAAATTAACACAGCAAACGAAATTTTAAAACGTTATACATTATGACCGCAATAAAATTAGATATGAAAAAAATATCACAACTTCCGACCGTTAATGATTTAATTGATAAAGAACATGGTAAGTTAGGAACAACCGGGCGCGATGCGTTTAATATAAAGGCGCGTTCATGGTATTATGCTGAATTATTGAGAGAAAAACGCAAGGAAAAAAAGATAACACAGGCAGAACTCGCGGAACGTATAGGTAAGAAACGCGAATACATCGCGTTATTGGAGCGCGGTGAAACCGATATGCAGTTATCAACATTTTTAAGTATTTCCGATGCCTTGGGGATGCGTTTAGAATTATTAGCGCGATAAAAACTCAATACGTATAAAAAGTAAACGGCGGAATCACTCCACCGTTATTCGTTGTCTTACTAAGATTCGAACTTAGACAAACAGGACCAGAATCTGTTGTGCTACCATTACACCATAAGACAATTTGTGCGTGCAAAATTACAAAATTTATTGTAACAAAGAATTCATTTGGACTGAAACTTTTCTTTGTTTTGTGGAGCGAAATGGCTAATTTTTCAAAATAATGGCAATTCTATGGAACAAAACAACACAAAATTTTACAAAAACAGGGGAATGAGACGGTTTTATATTGCTATGCCGATAATAACGGTTGTATGGATCGTTTTATTTGGTTTTATAGCACCTTCAATATCGACGATTATAAGTTTCTTTACTATTTTTCTTTTTATGGGTGTGTTTTCTGTGGTTAAAAAATATGCGATAACCCCTGAAAATACCATTGAATTTTACTCTTATTTCGGCCGAAGAAAAAAATTATCTGTTCCAATTGATTGCATTACGAAAATAAGCTCAAAGGGCCATCGGTTGAGTTTGGATTATGAAAAAGAAGGTGGTTTTTCTCCGTCTTACGGAGTTCTGGAATTGAGTGACACAGATATGATTGAAGTGAAAAACGAATTGTTAGAACGCAATCCTAAGATTGAAATAAGTTGAGTGATTATGATGAAAAACAATAAAATAACTTTTGTTAGATACGGCCGAAAAGAGTTGCTTACTCTGTTGATAGTTGTAGTTCTTGTTCTCTCAATTATCTACCTGGTGTTACCCAAAGGTTTTTTTATCGCTTTATTTTCCGCCATAATATATGTATTTGTCTTGTTCCTTATTTTTCCCATAAAATATGTGTTGACCAGCGAAAACACGCTTGAAACTCATTTTCTTTTTGGGAAAAGGGAGAGCAAAATCATTAAAATTGATGCTGTTTTGGAAATGCGAATCGAAAAAATTGATAAGTTGATTATCCGTTATATGAAGGATGGATTTTCGCAGCCGACATCGGCCGTTTTGGAGTTGAGCGACCAAGACATTAAAAATGTACAGCACGAGTTGTTGAAACGAAATCCGGCTATTTCATTGGGTTGATACTCTCATTTTTCATTATCACTGTTTTCTCCTTCAAAAACTCCATCAGCGTCGCATAAATCGGATGTTTTCTGAGAATCGCCCGATTTCCCACCATGAATAATTGTTGACGTGCGCGCGTCAGCGAAACGTTTAGTTTTCTGTCCACCGTGGAGTCGTCGTTCAGGTTGCACAAGAAATTGAGTTGATACGGTTTGTTTACACAGAATGAAATAATGATCACATCGCGCTGACTACCTTGAAACCGTTCCACGGTATCTACCATAATATTTTCACAATCAGTAATTTTTGCTTCCGCCAGTTTGTGCTTGATAAGTGCAATTTGATTTCGATAAGGAGCAATGATTCCGATATTTCGCGCATCGAAATCTCGATTGTCGTGCGCATACACTTCCGTTATTGTTTTTACGATTTCGACAACGATATTTGCTTCATTATCGTTTGTTTTCGATGAAATGTTTTGTGAATCCAATTGTTCGGTTGAGAAAAATGTGACCCTGTTTTTTGACACATTTTGTAAAAATATATTATCCGTTTCGGGAAACGATGATTCCCATGGTTTGGATTGCCATTTCTGCGCGGGCAGCAGGTTTTGCGGATAAAAATATTCCGAAGGAAAGGCGGCAATTTGCTCGTGCATCCTGCCCTGAATGGTGAGTTGCGCGTAAGCGTGCGCCCAATTGTTTTTGACGCAGTTGCGCAGCAATCGCTCAAAAAGCGAATGGGCACAGTTGGTTATACCGATTTCCATCAATTCGGGTTCATGAATTATCGATGCTGTGTTTTTCTGTAAAACAATGGCGGGCAGCTGATTGTGGTCGCCAATCATAATAAATTTCTCGAAATGGGGCAATAAACCGATGATTTGAGGTTCCAGAATTTGCGACGCTTCGTCGATAATGGCGATATCGAATTTCTTTAAGTCGAAAAGTTCCAATTTTCCGGTTATCGATGCCAATGTGGAAACAAAAATGCGCGTGCTTTCGATTTCCCGGCGCAACGCTTCGCGACTTTTAGCTTTTGCCGAAATGTTTTGCAACAACCGTGGGCGAAACTCTTCGGCGCACGAAAGTTCCGTTCCCACCCGGATGAACTTGTTGTTATCTCTTCCAAAGGCGGCGTTTATTGCTTCGCAAAGTTCGTCCACTGCACGATTGGTGTAAGCCAAAACCAATATATTGGTATTGGGTTTTGCATGAAATTCTTCGATTAATCGCCGGGCGAAAATGGACGTTTTGCCCGTTCCGGGCGGGCCGATAATCAGAAAATAATCATCGGCAGCCATTGCTTTTTGGATGATATTTTCGGGATAATCGTTGTGCTTTGGCGTATTCTTTCCGGCTCTTGGTTCCGTAATTCCCAACAACAAATCGCGTTGCTGTTTCGGTGCATTCAGAAAAGCGAATAAGCTTTTATACATGCTGTTATACGAAGTGTCCAGCGTGTCGTGTTCAACCGCCCATCGGCTGTTTTCGTTGAAAAACGTGCGGTTTCGCTGCTTGTTTCGGAAACGAATTTCGATAAACTCGCGGGAAATGGCCGCTATGTTTCCTTTCAGGATTTGGCGGTTGAGCACGGTATCTTGTTCGTTCTGACGTGGATAAACGATGCAGATTTCGCCTTCGCGGAAGTTCACGATATCGTTTTCTGCATGATTTCTGCGAAAAATAATTTTCATATCATTGCCCGAGTCGTCGATCGATTCAATCGACAAATCAAACAAAACGTCCAGCGCTTCGGCGCGCTCGGCAAAGTCACTGTTCCACAACGAAGCCACGCCCGTGGGTGATTCGTACTCAACGTCGCCGATTTTTTGCAAATACAACTCTCTTGAAATAAACCGAATATACCGGTAAAAATAGCTCAATTCGGTGGGTGTGCATTGCTGCAAAACCGATTTGAAATCTTCGATTTTCTGCGTGTAAAACTTGGCTTTTTGTTCCGCAAAACCGGTTGTGGCATAGAGTTCCCAAAACAGTTGCTCCACGGTAACATTATCGCCATTCATTATTTTGTGTTCGTTGGCAACAATATGATTTCTGACGTTGATGATTTCTTTCTCCAGTTGTTGAAACTCGGCCGCAAAGCGCAGGTTTGTTCCCGAAATATTTCCCGACGAATACAAAATGGCGGCTTCCACCTTTCGTGACGGCGCGCTGAAAACGCTCTCGATCATAAGGCGATAAACGCCGGTTTGCACTTCGTGATTCAGGTTTATTTTCCCCATATCGTATTGTGGAAAAGGGAGTTTTCCCGATTTCAACTCTACGATCTTATATTCGTTTTTGTTGATTTGCAACAAGTCCAGCCTTCCCTGAAAACCATATTTTTCGCTGAAAAACGACGGTTCGAGTGTGCATTTTCGCACGTCGATGCCGCGTTGCGGAAAGTCTTCGACAATTACCCGTTTTATGTTCTCGAACTGTGAGTGCGCCTTTTGCATGAAATCGCGAAAATCGGTATCGGAAGCGATATCCTGACAACTTGTGTATTCGAAAGGCGATTGTTTGAAGGATTTCAGAAACGTTTCGTCGAAAGAGACTTCGTCGGGATTTTGCGCGAAAATCAATTCGTCGAGAAAAAAGTTTGCCAAATTTCCCAGCAAAAGATAAGAACGATTTTCGAGCGTTTCGAACTTGTTTCGGAAATAGTGCATCGGCGTTACGCAGTAATCGTGAAAACACTCGGCAATGGACGACGCATCAATCAGGTAATCGGGTTCCAGAACGATGAGTTTGGGAATCAGATGTCCGTTTTTGTCAATAGAGAAATCAATAAGATTGAGTTGCGCGCCTTCCCAAAACTGTTCCACTGAGCTGTTTAGCGCATCGTTATCGGGTTTCACGTTGTATTTCACGATAACCGTTGTGCCCGGATGTTTTTCCGGCAAACATTCCATTTCCGCTCTCTCTTTATCGATTTTCCGGATTTGAACGCGAAGTGTTTTTTCGTTATAAAGGGAGAACGGTTCTGAAAAGAAGTTTTCGGACGTTGTGGTTTCTTTGCCTGAAAGTGTTTGCAGAAAATTGAGAAATGCACGCTCGTGGCTGCGATATTCGGTTTCGGTTAGCTCTTCTCTTTTTTTTCTGATCTCTTTGGCGCGAACGCGCAAATGTTGTAACTGCCATTCCAGTTGCTTGGGAAGTTGATGCTTTTGTGCTAAAAATACCAATCGGGAAAATAGGGTAGGGAATTGAATGGATTCATCGGATGTTGATTCTCTCGATAATCGTTCCAGCAGCTTTTTTAGCGCGAAAAGTTTATCGTTGAAACTTGATTCAAAGGTTGAAATTTCTTGAATTTCAGTAAAATATAAATTGTAATCGAGCATTTTTGGATAATGCGTAAAGCGGTTACAAACCGCATTGCGCCTTTATGGATTTAGCGATAAATTTTCTTTTTGCCACGAATAGCACAAATTAATACGAATAAAATTGACAAAGTCAATTTTCAAATTTGTGCAAATTAGCGCCATTCGTGGCTAATAATATATTAAAGCAACTCAATAATCTTGGGCAAGAAAATCAAAATTCCTACCGCCAATGCAGCAATGGTGGCCATTAAAACTCCCGCCGCCGCCAAATCTTTCACTTTTTTAATCGACTCGTTGCGCTCTTTGGTCACAAAATCGGACAGTGTTTCGATGGATGTGTTTACGGCTTCCAAGGCGAAAACCAACCCAATAACGATAATTACCGCCAGCCATTCCGTTGCGGAAATAGGAAAAAATAATCCCAGCAAGATTGCAAAAATAGCCATTACCAGGTGAATAGCCGCGTTGGGCGTTTCGCGAAAAAGTGTCGCGATACCCTGAAAGGCATATCGAAAACTTGTAATTCTTTTTCTTATAAATGATGGCATTTTTTGTTGCTTTTAGTTGACAAAATGAATATTCGCGGAATGAAATCTTGAAATATCATGATTTTTACGGATTTGAATCCTTGAAAATTATACTGATTTTTCAAACACATAATCATCCATAATAAAACCGTTGCCGATATCGATCACTTCTTCTTTCGCCAGAAAAAAGCCGTTTTTTTTGTAGAAACCGATAGCGTTTTCGTTGTATTTGTTCACGTTTAGATAAATGGCGTTATCGTTTTGTTTTTTCGTTTCTGCAATTGCCCTGTAAAGCAGCAGTTTTCCGATACCTTTCTTTTGCTGATCGGGCAAAATGTAGATTTTGTGGATTTTGGTTTTGCCGCTGTTTTCGCAATTGTGTTCTATGGACATATATCCTAGAAACCTATCGTTTTCCTTGGCCAGAAAATAGCGATGATTTTTCACGTACATTTGCTCCTGCAACGACTCATCGCTGTACATCCAGTTCATCATATATTTTATCTGATGGGGCGATAAAATTTCTTTGAAAGCGTTTGGCCAGGCCACATTCGATACTGTTTGAATATCTTTGATATTGTTTTTGTCAGCAAGAATAATCTCAATCATTGGGGAAACTATTTATTTTCTTTCAAATTTACTAACTTTATCGCTTTTTGCAAAAACAAGTCGATTTTTTGCCGTTATTCCCGTGCATTTTTTATCTTTGTCCGAATTAAAAACAACCATTATGTCTCAATTTTGCCCACTTTGCGGAAAAAATAAATCGGAAAAAGCGCTGTTTTGCGATGATTGCAAAAACAAGATCGAAAAGGAATACGAAGTGGATGTTCCCGAAGATAAGGAAAGTGCGAATATTATTGTGGATGACAAAGTTGAGTTTGAAGATAAAGACGAAGATTTGTCGTCCGAAATCGCACAAGTATCCATAAAACCGCAACGAAGCAAGCGCAACTGGTTTATTTGGTTGCTTATATTAGGCATTTTGCTCGTTGTGGGATTCTTTTACTACGGACAGGTAGTTAGAAAATCTAATTTAGACCGGTCGCAATGGGATACGGCCGTGAAAGAGAATACGGTAAACGGTTATTTGACTTATATGCAGTCGTTTCCTAAAGGAAAATATTATAACCTGGCGGAAGAAAATTTGATGAAACTCAAAGGAAACGAAGCCGAAATCTGGAAAAAATTGCACGTTTCGGAAAACACTGCCGAATTGCGTGATTTTTTAACACAGTATCCGCAAAGTCCGTATAATTCGCTGGTAAAAAAGCGATTGGATTCGTTAACGTGGGTGGCTACATTAAACGATAACACGACCGAAAGCTATAACAGCTATATGCTTATGTCGCAAAGCGGGGAGTTTCCGGGCGATTATTTTGGCGATGCACAGGAACGATACGAAATGCTGTTTCAGTCGTATCCGGTTACGCAGGCCGATTTGGATAGTGTGAAAATCACCGTTGACGGATTTTTTACGGCGCTATCGGCTTTAAATGCCAACGAAATGAGTAACTATCTGGCTCCAACGGTTTTCCGGTTTTTCAATTCCGACGGCGGACAACGCGAAAAAATAGTTGGAGACTTGCTTATCTCTGGGGCGAGAACACAAGCTCCAACCATTAAATTTCTACCGAATATGAACGCGGTAGCGTATGAGAAAACTTTGATCGAGCATTACAAGGTGAATGTTCCCGTTCAAAAATCGTTTGTTGAAAACGGGCAAACGAAAACGGTTTCGGGATACATCGTTCATATAGAATTGGACAGAAACTTTCAGATAATTACCATTACCGAAAGTAAGCCAACGGTAGATTCGCCATAATTGGCGGTATAAACAGAGAGACGGTGCTCGCACCGTCTCTACAATAAAAATCTTAATCCCAACTCAAAATCACTTTTCCGCATTGTCCGCTTTCCATCACATCGAAACCTTTTTGGAATTCATCGATGGAGAAACGGTGCGTGATTACAGGCGATAGGTCAACTCCCGATACGAGCATTTGCTCCATCTGATACCAGGTTTCCCACATTTCCCGGCCGTAAATCCCTTTCAGCGTGAGCGCTTTAAAGATGATTTCGTTCCAATCGACGGTAGTATTGTTCGGTAAAATTCCGAGCAGCGATATCTTTGAACCGTTGTACATATTATCGATCATTTCGCGGAATCCGGCCGGAGAACCCGACATTTCCAATCCCACGTCAAAACCGCGCATACCAAGTTTTTCCACTGCTTGTTTAATGGTTTCGCCTTTCGAAGGATTCACGGTAAGCGTTGCGCCCATTTTCTTGGCAACATCCAGTCGGTAATCATTCAAATCGCTGACAACCACGTATCGGGCGCCAGCAAAACGACAAATGGCGGTTGCCATGCTGCCGATAAGTCCGGCGCCGGTGATGAGCACGTCTTCACCGATAAGCGGAAACGACAGCGCCGTATGCGTGGCATTTCCGAACGGGTCCATAATAGAAGCGATCTCATCGGGAATGCGCGGGTCTAATTTTACCACGTTTTCGGCCGGAAGCGACAGGTACTCGGCAAACGCGCCGTCGCGGTTTACGCCCACGCCGATGGTGTTTTCGCACACGTGCAGTTTCCCGCGGCGGCAGTTGCGGCAGTGCCCGCAAGCGATATGCCCTTCGCCGGTAACGCGGTCGCCGATTTTCAGGTTTTTCACGCCGCTTCCCATATCCGCAATTTCACCCACGTATTCGTGGCCGATGGTCATGGGAGTTTTTATGGTTTTTTGCGCCCAATCGTCCCATTTATAAATGTGCAAATCGGTGCCGCAGATGGATGTTTTTTTAATTTTGATGAGAACATCGTTTACACCAATTTCGGGAACGGGTATGTCCTGCATCCAGATTCCCTTTTCGGGACTTAATTTTACTAAAGCCTTCATAGTTAGTTATGAGTTGTGATTTATGAGTTATTAGCGTAGGGCGTAGGGCATTGGGCAAAGGGTTGTATGTATTTACTCAATGTCCAATGCTTTATGCTCTTCGCTGTTATTTTATTACATTTAATTTTTTTCCTACTTTTATAAACGCTGCAATGGCTTTGTCCAAATGTTCGCGTTTGTGTCCGGCCGAAAGCTGAACGCGGATACGTGCTTCGCCGCGTGGCACCACGGGGAAGTAGAATCCGGTTACGTAAATTCCTTCATCGAGCAGCTCTGCTGCAAATTCCTGCGAAAGTTTGGCATCGTAAAGCATTACGGCGCAGATAGCCGATTGAGTAGGCTTGATGTCGAAGTTGGCTTCAAGCATTTTGGCAAGGAAATAATCTACGTTTTCGTGCAATTTGTCTTGCAAGTCGTTCGATTCCTGAAGCAGATCGAAAGCTTTGATCCCGGCAGCTGCCACCAACGGCGGAATGGAGTTGGAGAAGAGATACGGGCGCGAACGCTGACGCAACATATCGATGATTTCTTTGCGTCCCGTGGTGAAACCGCCAATGGCTCCGCCAAACGCTTTACCGAGTGTTCCGGTAATGATTTCGGCTTTTCCCAGGCAGTTGAATTGTTCGGTAACGCCCCGTCCGGTTTTTCCGACCACTCCAGCCGAATGGCTTTCATCGATCATCACCAGCGCGTCGTATTTTTCGGCCAGTTCCATTATTTTATCGATGGGAGCTACGTTTCCGTCCATCGAGAAAACGCCGTCTGTGGCAATGATGCGAAAACGTTGCGCTTGTGCTTCCTGCAGTTTTGCTTCCAAATCGGCCATATCGGCGTTGGCATAGCGATAGCGTTTTGCTTTGCACAGGCGTATGCCGTCGATGATGGACGCGTGGTTGAGCGCGTCGGAAATGATGGCGTCTTCATCGGTAAACAATGGCTCGAAAAGTCCGCCGTTGGCATCGAAACAGGCCGCGTACAAAATGGTGTCTTCCGTCTTGAAAAACTTGCTGATGGTCGCTTCCAGTTCTTTGTGCAGGTCTTGCGTTCCGCAGATGAAACGCACGGACGACATTCCGTAGCCGCGCTCATCCAGAGCCGTTTTCGCGGCTTCAATCAACTGCTCGTTGTCCGATAAACCTAGGTAGTTATTGGCACAAAAGTTGAGCACTTCCTGTCCCGATTTCACTTTGATTTCCGCACTTTGCGGCGTTACGATAATTCGTTCGTTTTTGTAAAGTCCTGCTTCTTCGATAGCTTTCAGCTCGGTTTGCAGGTGTTGTTGCATTTTTTCGTACATAGTTTTATTTAGTTTTTTCGTTAAAATAGTTGAAGGCAAGCCAATTCCTCGTTTTTCAGAAAGTTTTCAATTACTTCTTTACGGCTGATTATTAGATTTGCAATTTCCCGTGTGGTGGCATTTCCGGTTCTCAACCAAATAATTTTAGGTGGAAAACCTTTTATAACACTCAAGTCGTAGAAATCGGCATCAAAAGTTACGATGGCATACTCGTTTTCTTTGGCAAAATTCCAAATACTCGTATCCCGCGCGCCATCGAGCTCTACTAACTGAACTTGCTTGGATGCTGGAAAAATCGACCGAATTAATCCAACTATCCGAAATGAAATATTTTGGTCGAACAACAATTTCATATTGCAATTAACTTTTGCTCGCGATTAGCAGCGAAAGCAAAACAAGCTCTTATTTGTTCTTCGGTCAGTTCGGGAAAGTCACTTAACACTTCCTCCATACTCATCCCTTGCGAAAACCAATTCAGAACATCATATACGGTTATTCGTGTGCCTTTTATAGTAGGCTTGCCAAAACGGATGTTGGGATCGATGATAATGTATTTTTCTATATTTTCCATACCTTATAACTTTTCTGTATAATTATAACATGATCAGTGCTTTATTGTTTTAATCATGCGATTTGGAATTAACTCCTATTCAGTCGTTGAATGTTGTTTCGCATTACCCTATTCTTCCAGCAGCGATGGCGGTAATTCTTTTTTTGCTTTTACGCCCAAATCTTTTAGTTTTTGCGTTTGCAAAACCAAGTTGTCATTTCCGGTGGAAAGTTGCTTGTAAGCATCGTTGTACGCGTTTTGCGCCTGATCGATATTTCTGCCCACTCTTTCCAGATTGGCGATAAATCCGACAAACTTATCGTACAGTTTCGCACCGCGTTCGGCAATTTCTATCGCGTTGCGATTCTGATATTCGCGTTTCCACAAATCGACGATTAGTTTCAATGCCGCGATAAGGTTTGTGGGGCTTATCAGCAGAATTTTTTTGTCGTAGGCAAATTGCCAGATATCCGGATCGTGCTGCAAAGCAAGCATATATGCCGGCTCGTTGGGAACGAACATCATCACGAAATCCAGCGTAACGGCGTAATCCTGATAACTTTTCCGGCTCAGGTCATCGATATGCTTGCGCATCGAACGCAGGTGTTCCCTGATAAACCCTTTTTGCTCAGTAATATCATCGCTTTGCGTGTATCGAACGTAAGCCGAAAGCGAAACTTTTGAGTCGATGATTACTTTGCGGTCGTCGGGGTAGGAGATGATTACGTCAGGCTGCATGCGGCTGCCGTCTTCGTTTATAAGATAGCCGCCGTCAACATCCTTCAGAAACTCTTGCACGAAATATTCGCGGTCACGCGTCAATCCCGATTTTTCGAGAATATTTTCCAGGATCATTTGTCCCCAATCGCCCTGCGTTTTGGAACTTCCTTTTAGCGCATTGGTCAGATTAACTGCTTCTTCGCTGAGTTTTGTGTTTAACTCCTTCAGTTTTTTTACTTCTTCGCCCAGCGAAAACCGCTCTTTGGCTTCGGTAATGTAAACTTCTTCCACCTTTTTCTTGAACGATTCGATATTCTCGCCCAACGGTTTCAGAAGAATATCCAAATTCTCCTGATTTATTTTGGTGAACTTATGCGTCTTTTCATCCAGAATTTTCTCAGCAATGTTTTCGAACTCCAGATTAAATTGCTTGCGCAGGGTTTCCATTTCATTTTTCTGCGTTTCCAGCTTTTCCTTCAACGCGTTGAAATCGGCAGTTGAAGCAGCAAGCAATTTGTTTGTTTCGTTGAACTCATCGGTTTTCGATCTCAATTCTAATTTGTAGGTACCGATATCTTCCAACTGCTTTTTTATGGTTTCATTGGCGGCATTAAGCTGAGCAGCGGTATTGGATAGGTTTCGTTCGAATTCCTGAATCTCGTTCTGAAAATTCTCGATTTTCTCTTTATAAGTCGCAATTTCCACTTTCAATTCCGCTTCATCTTCTTCTTTCGATGTTAATTTTTGCTGCGCAATGATGAGTTCGGTGTTCAACGATGTATTTCTCTCCGTAACAGCTTCAAATTCTTTTTTCGAAACCGTCTTAGATTTCATCAGCAGCGTTGCCATTACCCAGGCAATGGCGCCTCCGATAACAAAAAAAAGCAAGAAATAAAATACATTCATCAATCGTAAATCGTAAACTGTCAATCGTTAATCGTCAACACATGCCCCATTTTATTTTTCTTGGTTTCCATGTAAAAATGGTTGTATTTGTTGGGCGTAACTTCGATGGGAACGTTCTCCACAACTTCCAGGCCGTAGGATTCCAACCCGATGCGTTTCACGGGATTGTTGCTCATCAGCCGCATTTTGGTTACCCCTAAATTTCGCAAAATTTGTGCTCCCACACCGTAATCGCGTTCGTCGGCTTTGTAGCCCAGATGCAGGTTGGCATCTACGGTATCCATTCCTTTTTCCTGCAACTTGTAGGCTGACGCCTTGGCCATAAGTCCGATTCCGCGCCCTTCCTGATTGAGATAAACGATAACGCCTTTGCCTTCTTTTTCGATCATTTGCATGGCTTTGTGCAGTTGTTCGCCGCACTCGCAGCGCATGGAGCCGAAAATATCGCCCGTAACGCACGATGAATGAACGCGTACCAAAATGGGCTCGTCTTCGTTCCACTCGCCCTTGGTGAGCGCAACGTGATCCAGTCCGTTAGATTTCTGGCGGAAGGGAACCATGTGAAAATCACCGTATTCGGTGGGCAGGTGAACTTCTTCGCCGCGAATCACGAGTGATTCTGTTTTCAACCGGTATTTGATAAGATCGGCCACCGAAATAATTTTCAGGTTGAATTCCTTTGCCATCTTCATTAATTCGGGCAAGCGAGCCATTTCTCCGTCTTCTTTTTTAATTTCGGCAAGCGCTCCGGCGGGATACAGTCCGGCCAGGCGAGCCAAATCGATAGTGGCTTCCGTGTGTCCGGCACGGCGAATAACGCCTCTGCTCAACGCGCGAAGCGGGAAAATATGTCCCGGGCGGCCGAAATCTTCGGGTTTGGTTTCCTGGCGGGTGAGCGCCAAGATGGTTTGCGCGCGGTCGTAAGCCGAAATTCCGGTGGTACAGCCGTGCGTGAGCAAATCAATGGAAACCGTAAACGGCGTGGAGTGGATGGAAGTGTTGTGGGTGACCATCATCGGCAATTCCAATTCCTCGGCACGCTCAATGGTAATGGGAGTGCAAATCAGCCCGCGGGCGTGCGTTTCCATAAAGTTTACCTTTTCCGGCGTGATGCACTCGGCAGCGATAATAAGGTCGCCTTCGTTTTCACGATCTTCATCGTCAACCACAATGACAAAGTTTCCGTTTTTTATTTCCTCGATAGCCTCTTCTATCGTGTTAAGCGTAAATTCTTTCATTTCATATTTTTTTATACAGCAATTTTACTTTGCTGATTATTCATTATTTCCGTTAATTCTTCGTTTAATTTTAATAGGGCGTTTAAGTCTCTGTTGATCCGTTTTTCGAAAGGCAACGAGATTAGTTTCAGGACAATACCGATAGGGAAAATATACATAACAGCTTTTGCAAGCGCGGATCCGGCATTAAATGGACGCACGTATTTTATCAACACGGGATATTCTTTTGCCTTTTCAATAATAACCGGCTTCCGCGAGTTGGATAACTGATTGAGAATGTTTTCCGAGTTGTTTTTTATCGATGTCAGGCTTTCGTCGTATCCGCTGTCCATCCAATAGGTTTTATACGCGAGTTTGCCGTATCGCTGCAAATGGGCGGATACTTCCTGTGTGAGTTCATCTGTCGATTTTTTGATTTCGAAATAATTAGGTTCTTCAATAACGACATCTTTAATCGTATAGTTTCTTTTTTCGCGAATGAAGAAAAGTTTTCTGAAGAAACTCACGTACGTGTCGGTGCTCATAATTACCGAGTCGGTCATCGCCTTGTAAGTGAGGAAAATGCCCAGCGGCAACAGGACAGATGCGCTGAACCACATTCCAATCCAGTGATCCCAAACGCCATCGCGCGCCATTTTGTAACCCACATTATCCAAAATATAGTAAATAATAAACAAAATAACCGATATAACAATGGGCGTTCCCAGGCCGCCTTTGCGTACGATGGAGCCGAGTGGCGCACCGATGAAAAAGAATACGAGGCAGGCAAAGGGAATGGTGAATTTTCTGTGCCACTCTATCCATTGGCGGTTGATATTTCGCTGTGTGTTGGTTTTAGACATGGAGCGGAAAAGATAATCGTTTCCGTTGTTCTCAGCTTTCGAATAAGCGCTTTGAAGAATGGACGACTGAATTTGAATGTCTTTTGATGCGAAAACAGAGTCCATATTCGGTTTAATCATCGTGCTTCCCAGTTGAACGAGAGAGTCTCGGGCATTTTGCGGATAACTGTTCCGGAAACTGAGGTAGGTATAGTTTTTCATTATCTTCCGGTCGGAGATATTTACGCTGTCGATGAATTGTTCCAGTGAATCGATGGAAGTCTTCAGTTGCGTGATGTTTTTAGCAACGTAGCTGCTCGATTCGCTTTCCTGCAATACGCTCTCTTCCATGCGGTTGAAATTGTCGTCGTAGGGAATAGTCATTGTTTTGGTAACAAAACTTTCGCGCGCATACGGAATAAATTCCGACGATGTGTTCACACTTTCCGTTCCCTCCGTGAAATTACGGAACTGCTGGCCGCTGTGCATCGTGAAGATCAACGATAATTTGTCTTCCGACATCCGCATCTCGGCCGAGTCGCAGATAATTACGGCCATATTCTGAAACCCGCTGCTGATATCGTAAATGGAAACGCCGTAAAGCATTCCGGTTTCCCGGTTTTTTTTGTCCACGTACAGGTTATATCCTTCAATCTCTTTGTAAAAAACACCTTCGGGAACATCCAACTCCGGCGATTTTTGCCGAATGGATATCAACAGCGAATAAAATTTGGGCTGGATTTTAGGCATGGCGTTGTTTTGAAAAAAGAATGTGCCGATGCTTATCAATACAATTAAAACAATGAGCGGGGCCATAGCCTTGATGAGAGAAATTCCGGCTGATTTTATGGCCAGCAATTCGAGATTTTCGCCCAAATTTCCGAACATCATCAACGATGCCAGCAAAATAGACAACGGCAACGCCATGGGAATCAACTGGAGGGCGGCATATAAAAACATTTCGCCCAGCACATTCAATCCCAACCCTTTACCAATCATATCTTCCACGTATTTCCACAAAAATTGCATCAATACCAGAAAAAGGCATATCGCAAACGTCATTAGAAATAGCGGGATATAGGTTTTTAATAAATAGCCGTAAAGTCTTTTTATGTGGAAATTCGTTCTCATTTATTACGTTTGGACGACAAGTAAACCAGTTGTTAGGTAAATAGTTAGACTTTGTTAATTGACAAAAGTCCGTTTACATGTTTACTTTAAAGCTGTTTACTGAAAAATCCGATACAAAGATAAGAAATTCCTGTGGAGAAAAGTGTGTAAAGGTTTAAGAAAACAAAAAGAGCAACCGATGTATGTCTCGATTGTTCCTTTTATGTTGCAGAGAATATGGTTACACTAACACATCAAGCATAAGCTTCTTGATTGTTTACACCCAACATCAAGGCAGGGCTAATGCCAAGTACTTCACAAATACGTCCTGCCAACTTTAATGATGGAATGCTCTGCCCCGAAACAAAGTTGCTTATACGTGATTTACTCACTCCAATCATTGATGCCAGTTGCGTTTGTGTCATGTTTTTTTCGATGATGGCTTGCTCAATCAAAGCAGCGGGAGTGGGTATATCCATTGGATAATGTTCTTCTTCGTACTCCCATACTACATCGGTCATAATTGCCAATTCAATATAATTTGGATCATCGTTTGGGGTTTTATCCGTAACCAATGGTAAAAGAATATCAATCCGCTTGCTGGCAAAAATGTATTCCATTTCTGTTATTTTTCTTTTCTCTTTCATAATCAAATTGTTTTGCAGTCTATCTTATTGTATTCATCGTGCGTTCCCACAAATCGGATATATACGGTTTCGTGTGTGAATTGCACTACAACTACAAGGCGATATTTGTTTCCGTGAATATTGAACACATAACGCTGATTTCCTATATAATCGGCATTCGGATACATTGTTTTTATATCGGCGTGAGACTCCCACATCGAATTGCTGACATCGAAATACCACCTGTCTAATGCCGTTTTCGCATCTGGATGAATAATGGAGAAATCAACTAATCTTTTGCGTGTTATTATTCGCATAAACTACTTTTTATTTCGCATTATGAAACAAAGATATATATAAGTTTCATATTATGCAACAATGATGGGTGTAAAAAGTTTAGATAATAAAAAAAGTAGCGGCTGCTACTTTTAATTTTTCTTTTCTGGTGCGATTGGTTTTATTAAAATACGCCCAATTGTCGTTTCATTTTATCGATTTGGGTTTCCCACAGCGCTATCGCATCGCCTTTTTCATCGGGTTCGGCAAAATCGGTGATTTGCAGAGCGATTTCGCTGGATAATTCTAATTTGTGGAGCTGAAACTCGAAATATACATTTTCATCGTCTTCGTCCAACCAACGAAAACGGATACTTTGCTGGGGTTTTACATTAATAATCTCTGCCTGATTATCTGATTTGCCCCAAAAGAATGTGTACAAATTTTCATCGTCGCTCATCGACACTTCATCGGCAAACCATTCCGATAATCCGTCAATCTGGCTGATCATTCTCCACAAACTCGCTTGTGTGGCACTTCCCATCACAAACTCTATATGAAACTTCTCTTTAAGCATATCTGCTTCACAATAAATCGGGCTCAATATACGACTTTTTTTTGATATAATTGCATTTTGTTACAATTATTCGTTGAATTGTGCAAAAAGGAATATAAGTCCGATTTATGAGAAAGCGGATAACTCGTATGACTGTTTTTAAGAGAACACTTCCTGAAGAAAGGCGAGGAAACGTTTCCACGATTGTGTGTCGGCTTCTTCGCGATACGCCGGAGAACCGAAAACTGTAAAGCTGTGTGGAGCGCCACCGTAGGTGATCATTTCGTTGGGAACCTTGGCTGTCTCCAGTTCTTTGGCGAGATTAGCGAAATCGTCCATGGTGATGGCGGTATCGGCTGTGCCGTGGAAGATGATTATTTTACCTTTGGTTTTTGAATAGTTTTGCCCTTCGGGAGTTCCCAGACCGCCGTGGAAAGAAGCGAAGCCTTTTACATCGGTTTCTGCACGTGCCAGTTCCAATGAAGCTGCTCCACCGAAGCAATAACCCATGGCGGCAAATTTATAGGTTTTTGAACCTTGTTTTTTCGCGGCGTCCAATGCGCCAATCATCAGTCGTCGAAGTTTCGCCCGGTCTTTGTATAGTTCGCCTGTGTGTTGCGCGCGTTCTTTGTTTTCCGTTGGGCGGATGCCTTTGCCGAAAAGGTCAGCGGCAAATACCTGATAACCTTCTGCCGCGAGCATATCGGCACGTTTTACTTCGTAATCGGTGAGTCCGTCCCAATCGTGGAGGATCAATACCAAGGGCGCCTTTTCTGCATTTTCAAACGACGGTTTTATGTAATACCCTTCGTATGCTGCGTTATCCACCTGATAAGTTACGAATTTACCTTGTGCCTGTACGAAAGAAACGGAAAGAATGGCTGCGATGAGAAAGAAAAATTTTGTTGTCATAATGCTGTGATTTATATGTTTACGCTTATAACAAAAAAGAGAAACAAATTGTTGCTTCTCTTTTGCGGGCGACGAAGATTTTAACTTCGTAAGAAACGAAGGCAAAGCCTTCGTCTCCCTATCTAATCGGTTTATATTCCACAAACGCCTCAATGGCTTCGTAGGAGGCCAGGCCGAGTTTGTCGTACATATCGGCGGTGGCGCGGTTGCGTTCTTCGGAACGTTGCCAGAAGAGGCGTTCGTCGTCGCCGAGGAACGGTGCGCTTTCCATTTGCGATTGGTGGCGCAGAATGGCGTTTCGTTTTTGGCGCAGCTCTTCGGGCGAGATGGGTACGGCCATTTCTATATGGTCGATTTCCCACTCCATCCACGCGCCGCGATACATCCACACGCGACAATCTTTGTACCACTCTTCGTCCTTCATTATGTCGATGGCGGCTAAGATCGCGTC
>CAKTUP010000013.1 GCA_934621705.1 uncultured Petrimonas sp. | reverse complement strand
TATGTTAAACGTTGAAATGATTTTTATAACTCACTGAACACATTTTAAATTCCCACTGACCGTAACTTTCGCTTACTCAAAAACTCATTCAACAAAATACCAAAAACAATCAGGAATAAACCAACATACGTAGTAAAAAAAATGGTTTCACCCAAAACAGCATGAATAATGAAAAGAGAAACAAAAGGCGAAAGATAACACAATTGGTTGGTGAGCGCCGGATTGGAAGTTTTCTGCAACGCCAGTCCGAAAAAGATAAACGGCACTGCCATTTCGAACATTCCAACATAAACACTCGACAAAAGCCCCTGCCACGAACCCAAACTAACCGGAACAAAAAGAGAACCTATTAATAAGTAGACAGACCCGAACATAAAACTCAGGAACAAACCCAAAACCCCATCCACATTCTTATTTCTACGGTTCACAATCCAAAACGTTGCCCACAGAAAGGCGCTGAAAAACGCCAGTAAAATCCCTGTTTTCGAAAACTGAATCCCCGCAATGCTTTCCGGCCCCACGGAAATCAAAATCACACCGCCAAACGAAATTACCATCCCCATAAATTTAAATGCGGGAATTCGTTTCTTTTCAATCACAGCCAATAAAATCGCTAACAAAATGGGCCAGAAATAATTGATGGGTTGTGCAATTTGCGCCGGAAGCAAATCGTACGATTTAAAAAGGATCAAATAGTAAAACGCCGGATTCAGCAAACCGGTAAAAGCATAACTTCCCACTTCTTTCTTAGTCAGTTTTTTGAGCAGATGCCACTTACCCTGAAAAGTGATGACTAACGCAAAAATCAGCATCGCGGTAATGGCCGAAACCAAAATCAATTCAAAATAACTGTAATGCCTCAACCCAATTTTAAATGCGGAAGCCACCGTTGACCAACTGGCAACGGCTATCGCAGTAAATAAAAGAGCTTTGGAGTTTTCTTTCATTTCGGTAAGTATCTTACAGGAACAGTTGACAAAAATAGTGATATTTCTCCTTACTTTGACATTTTTATCAATTTGATATCAATTGGTATAACAAATACATTAATCATTTGAAATACAATAGATTTAACTTATCTCAACTATCTATTTTGCAATCAATCAGGGCGTTTTTATTACAAAATGTAATTTTTTTCGAATAAAAACTGGAAAATATTTTGTTATTTCGTTTTTTTGCTTTTTCTTTGCAACCAATTAAAGAACAAATTTTCATTTTATCTATGAACAGTCATAATATCGCTATTCTAGTCATTTCTATTCTACTTCTGGACAACTTCAGAGGGTGAGACCGGTATATCGATATTAAAAAATAGAACGATTAAATAATAAAGAAAGCCTTTCTCACCGTGTGGGAAAGGTTTTTTTCTTGTTAAAACAAAGAAAAAATTTAGGTTACAATGGAAAGAATTTATGTTTTTGACACTACATTGCGCGACGGCGAACAGGTTCCCGGGTGTCAATTAAACACCATCGAAAAAATTCAGGTGGCCAAAGCCTTGGAATTGTTGGGAGTAGATGTTATAGAAGCCGGTTTTCCGGTTTCCAGCCCGGGCGATTTCAACTCGGTAGTCGAAATCTCGAAAGCCGTTACCTGGCCTGTAATATGCGCGCTCACCCGTGCCGTGGAAAAAGACATCGAAGTGGCTGCCGAATCGCTCAAATACGCCAAACGCAAACGCATCCACACCGGAATCGGCACATCCGATATACACATCAAACACAAATTCAACTCCAACCGCGAAGAAATTATCGAGCGTGCCGTGAAAGCCGTGAAATATGCCCGCCGGTTTGTGGACGACGTGGAATTTTACGCCGAAGACGCCGGCCGCACCGATAACGAATATCTTGCGCGCGTGGTGCAGGCTGTTGTAAATGCCGGAGCAACCGTGGTTAACATCCCCGATACAACCGGTTACTGTTTTCCGAACGTTTATGGTGCAAAGATCAAATATCTGGTGGATAACGTAGATATGAAAAGCGCCATCCTTTCCACGCACTGCCATCAGGATTTGGGAATGGCTACCGCCAACACGCTTTCGGGCGTACTTAACGGAGCGCGTCAGGTGGAAGTTACCATCAACGGTATCGGTGAGCGTGCCGGAAACACGTCGCTCGAAGAAGTGGTAATGGCGCTCAAGAGCCACAAAGACCTCGGATTCGATACCAATATCAACACCACTAAAATATACTCTACAAGCCGCTTGGTTTCCGCACTCATGAATATGCCGGTGCAGCCCAATAAAGCCATCGTGGGGCGTAACGCTTTCGCACATTCTTCGGGCATCCATCAGGACGGCGTGCTGAAAAACGTGGAAACGTACGAGATCATCGACCCAAAAGATGTGGGAATCGACGAAAACGCCATCGTGCTTACCGCTCGCAGCGGACGCGCAGCGTTGAAAAACAGACTGACGTTGTTGGGCGTTAATCTCGAAAACGGTGAACTGGATGAAGTGTACCAAAAATTCCTCGCGCTTGCCGACAAGAAAAAAGATATAAAAGACGACGATATTCTGATGCTGGTAGGCAAAGAATCCAACCGCCACCGTATCAAGATAGACTACCTGCAAGTTACCTGCGGAGTGGGATTGCGAAACGTGGCAAGCATCGGCCTGAACATTGCCGGAGAGCACTTCGAAGCTACCGCTACCGGAAACGGCCCTGTGGATGCAGCCATCAAAGCCGTCAAAAAGATCATCAGCCGCGAGACCGTAATTCAGGAGTTTCTTATCCAGGCCATCAACCGCGGAAGCGACGACGTGGGTAAAGTGCATATGCAGGTGGAACACAACGGAATGCTCTACTACGGCTTCTCGGCCAACACCGATATCGTTTCGGCATCGGTGGAAGCGTTTATTGATGCGGTGAATAAATTTGTGGAATAACACACCACCCCTAAATCCCCTGAAGGGGACTTGCGGAACTGCAACTAATTAATATATAGCCATATAAATAAAAAATAATAATGTTAAATAGTATATCTCAAGGAAATAACTCACAGCCTGCCAAGTCCCCTTCAGGGGATTTAGGGGTGGGCAGCACTCTCTTCGACAAAATCTGGGACGCCCACGTTGTTACCACCGTTAAAGACGGCCCCACACAATTATATATCGACAAGCATTTGTGCCACGAAGTAACCAGCCCCCAAGCTTTTTCAGGATTGCGTGAAAGGGGATTGAAAGTTTTTCGTCCCGAACAAACCTTGCTCACAGCCGACCACAATATCCCGACAATGGGACAAGACAAACCCATTCAGGACGAAGTTTCCCGATTTCAGGTGGACACATTGGCTAAAAACGCCAAAGAATTCGGCCTGACCTATTACGGGTTGAAGAATTCCAAAAACGGAATCGTACACGTAATCGGCCCCGAAAATGGTTTCACCCAGCCGGGAATGACCATCGTTTGCGGCGACAGCCACACCTCCACGCACGGAGCGTTCGGCGCTATCGCGTTCGGCATCGGGACCAGCGAAGTGGAAATGGTTCTCTCGTCGCAATGCATCCTGCAAACCCGCCCGAAAACCATGCGCATCAATTTCGAAGGAAAACTCGCAGAAGGCGTGAGCGCCAAAGACATGGCCTTGTATATGATTTGGCAACTCACCACGGGCGGCGCAACGGGCTATTTCGTGGAATATGCGGGCGAAGCCGTTCGCAACCTGACAATGGAACAACGGATGACGCTGTGCAACCTGAGTATCGAAATGGGCGCCCGCGGCGGACTCATCGCTCCCGATGAAACGACTTTCAACTACGTGAAAGAGCGCGAATTCGCGCCGAAAGGCGAAAAATGGGACGAAGCGCTGGCGTACTGGAAAACATTGAAATCGGATGAAGATGCCGTTTTCGACAAAGAAATCACCTTTGACGTGTCCCAAATTAAACCGATGATAACGTACGGAACCAATCCCGGAATGGGTATGCCTATTGACGGCTCCATTCCCACGTTGGAAGATATTGACGATGCAGGAAAGATATCGTTCGAAAAATCGTTGAAATACATGGGCTTCAATCCCGGACAAAAACTCGAAGGCGAATCCATCGATTACGTTTTTCTGGGTAGCTGTACCAACGGCCGCATTGAAGATTTCCGCCTATTTACCAACTATGTGAAAGGGAAGAAAAAAGCCGATAATGTAACCGCATGGCTTGTTCCCGGAAGCTGGCAGGTTCGCAAACAAATCGAAGACGAAGGCCTGGACAAAATTCTGGAAGAAGCCGGTTTTGAACTGCGCCAACCCGGATGTTCGGCCTGCCTGGCCATGAACGACGATAAGATTCCCGCCGGAAAATACGCCGTTTCCACATCCAACCGTAATTTTGAAGGAAGACAAGGCCCGGGAGCACGCACTATATTGGCAAGCCCGTTGGTGGCGGCAGCTGCGGCGGTATCGGGGAAAATAAGCCCCCCTTAATCCCCCCAATAGGGGGAAACGACGGGCTATGAACTTTTAAAATCATCACATACAAAACAACCGTTCCCTTCACGGTTCTCCCCCCTTCGGGGGAGTTAGAGGGGGCTGATAATGGAAAAATTTAAAACACTCTCATCAACATACGTTCCACTTCCCATCGAGAACGTGGACACCGACCAAATAATTCCCGCACGCTTCCTGAAAGCGACAACCCGCGAAGGATTCGGCGACAACCTATTCGCCGACTGGCGATATAACAAAGACGGCAGTCCGAAAACAGATTTTATTCTGAATAACCCCACTTACAGTGGCGAAATTCTAGTTGCCGGAAAAAATTTCGGCAGCGGCAGCAGCCGTGAGCACGCGGCATGGGCCATTGGCGGCTACGGATTTAAGGTAGTGGTATCGAGCTTCTTTGCCGATATTTTTCAAAACAATGCACTCAACAACGGCATTCTGCCCGTGGTGGTCAGCGAAAAATTTCTGAGCGAGCTGTTCGCATCTGTCGAGCAAAATCCCGAAGCAACTGTTACGGTAAACCTGGAGCAGCAAACCATCAGCAACAACGCGACCGGAAGATCGGAATCGTTCGAAATCAATCCGTACAAGAAAGAATGCCTGCTGAAAGGGCTTGACGATATCGATTTTCTTCTTTCGAATAAAGATAAAATTGAAGAGTACGAAAAGAATCGTCCTTTTGTGTATTAAGTGTAAAACAACGTTTTAGGTCATCAACAATATGGAAAAGCGGAAAATCGAAATAATGGACACCACGTTGCGCGACGGAGAACAAACTTCGGGCGTATCGTTTGCTGCCGAAGAAAAAGTCAGTGTGGTCCGCCTGCTCATCGAAGAGCTGAATGTCGACCGGGTCGAAATCGCATCCGCACGCGTATCGGAAGGCGAATTCGCATCGGTGCAGAAAATAGCGCAATGGGCAAACACTCACAACCATATCGATAAAATCGAGATCCTTGGTTTTGTTGACGGAAACGCGTCGCTCGACTGGATCACAAGCGCCGGATGCAAGGTGGTGAACCTGCTCTGCAAAGGTTCGGAAAAACATTGCACGCATCAGCTCAGAAAAACCGTAAAGGAGCATCTTGCCGATATAAAATCGGTAATTGCCGAAGCCAAAAGAAGGGGAATGATCGTGAACATCTATCTCGAAGACTGGTCGAACGGAATGCGCGATTCCCGCAAATATGTTTTCGAAATGATGGACGAACTTCAACATCAACCCATTACCCGATATATGCTGCCCGATACGCTGGGCATCCTGAATCCTGCGGAAGCCAAAGAATTTTGTGAGACAATGATCCGCAGATATCCTAAATTGCATTTCGATTTTCACGCGCACAACGATTACGACCTGGCCGTCGCCAACGTTTTCGAAGCCGTAAAAGCCGGCGTTAAGGGCGTTCACGTTACCATAAACGGATTGGGAGAACGCGCCGGAAACGCGCCCATCACAAGCATTGTCGCTCTCATTCACGACCAGTTGAAACTCCGCACCAACATTGCCGAAGACAAACTTTACGCCGTAAGCAAAATCGTGGAAAGCTATTCCGGCGTGCGTATTCCCAACAATAAACCCGTTATCGGCGACAACGTATTCACGCAGGTTGCGGGAGTTCACGCCGATGGCGACAAAAAGAAAAACCTGTATTACAACGATCTCGTGCCCGAACGATTCGGCCGTTCGCGGGAGTACGCGCTGGGAAAAAATTCCGGAAAAGCCAACATCCTGAAAAACCTGGAAGCGCTGGGAATTGAAGTGGACGATGAATCGGCAAAAAAAGTAACCGCCCGAATCATTGAATTGGGCGACAAAAAAGAGTTGGTCAGTCCGGATGAACTCCCCTACATCGTTTCCGATATCCTGAAAAACGGGATCGATAATCAGGACATTCAAATACTCAATTATTCGTTGAACCTTACTGACGGTATGCGCCCTACGGCCACCGTAAAGTTGTCTATCCGGGGTGAAGTCTATCAGCAATCAGCCGCGGGTGACGGGCAGTATCACGCGTTTTCAAAAGCCATGTATAAAATTTACAGAAGTCTCGACAAGCCCACTCCCGAACTGCTGGATTACGTGGTAGTTATCCCGCCCGGCGGAAAAACAAACGCTCTGGTGCAAACCATTATCACGTGGAAATTCGACGGAAAAGTTTTCAAAACCCGGGGATTGGATGTCGATCAAACGGCTGCGGCCATCAAGGCAACCATAAAAATGCTGAATATGATTGAGAAAGGCAGTATTCCAACCATTCGATATATGGAATTGCCGTGAGAGAGAAATTGGAAGAAGAAAAGAAGAAAAGAAGAAAAGAAGTGAAGAAGTGAAGAAGTGTGTGAGCCTGTATGTAAAGCCGTATGATTCAACATTCAAGCCCGCCCGAGCTTATAGTCCTTACTCATTCCTTAACGTCATTAAATGATACAACCCAATAATATGAACAACGTTCCCAAAAACAATAACCCACAGCCCGTAAAAGCCCCCTTTAGGGGGTTGGGGGTGGCAGTATTACCCGGCGACGGTATCGGCCCCGAAATCATGGAGCAAGCGCTGAAAGTTACGCGTTCCGTATGCGATAAATTCGGACATACCGTAACTTTCAAAGAAGGAATCGTAGGCGCTGCCGCCATCGACGCCGTAGGCGATCCCTATCCGGCCGAAACGCACGAACTGTGTATGCAGGCCGACGCGGTGCTGTTCGGCGCCATCGGGCATCCGAAATACGACAACGACCCCAACGCCAAAGTTCGTCCAGAGCAAGGTTTGCTTCGGATGCGCAAGCAGTTGGGATTGTACGGAAACATCCGCCCCGTGATGACGTTCCCATCGTTGATCCACAAATCGCCGCTTCGGGCCGATTTGGTGGACGGAGCCGATTTCGTTTGCATCCGCGAACTCACCGGCGGAATGTATTTCGGCCGTCCGCAGGGGCGCAGCGAAGACGGAAACACAGCGTACGACACATGTGTTTACACCCGCGAAGAAATCGAACGCATCCTGCATCTGGCGTACAAATTTGCCGGACAACGACGCAAGAAACTTACCGTGGTGGACAAAGCAAACGTGATCGCAACATCGCGCCTATGGCGGCAAATAGCACAGGAAATGGCGCCGCAATACCCCGATATTGAGACCGATTACTTGTTTGTGGACAACGCCGCCATGCGCATTATCCAATGGCCCAAAAGTTTCGACGTGCTCGTTACCGAAAACCTTTTCGGCGATATTCTCACCGACGAAGCATCGGTTATTACCGGTTCGCTCGGAATGTTGCCTTCGGCATCGATGGGCATCCACACATCACTGTTCGAACCCATTCACGGTTCGTATCCGCAAGCAGCCGGAAAAAATATCGCCAATCCTGTAGCGATGATTCTCTCCGCTGCGCTGATGTTCGAATACGGCTTCAACCTGCACGAAGAAGGCAAAGTAATTCGTGACGCAGTTAACGCCAGTCTCGAAGCCGGCATCGTTACCGAAGATATCGCCGATGGCGGAAAAGCGTACAGCACGAGTGAAGTGGGGGATTGGATAGCCGAGAAAATAGATTTACGATTTTAGATTTACGATTTTAGATTGGCGTGGTTGAAGATTTCATCGCCGCCCGGGAGACGATGGCTTAGCCTTCGTACGAACAAAAGATAAAAAAACTATGCAAAATTTTTCCAATTCAAATAATAATTCGCAGCCCATCAAGTCCCCTGCAGGGGATTTAGGGGTAAAGGGCTTACGAAGCTACACTTCCACCAGCGGCCGCCTAATGGCCGGCGCCCGCGCCCTTTGGCGCGCCAACGGAATGACGGACGAGCAAATGGGAAAACCCATCATTGCCGTGGTAAATTCGTTTACCCAGTTTGTGCCGGGGCATGCACACCTGCACAATATCGGGCAGATGGTGAAAGCCGAAATCGAGAAGCTGGGCAGCTTTGCCGCCGAGTTCAACACCATTGCCGTGGACGACGGCATCGCGATGGGACACGACGGAATGCTGTACTCACTTCCGTCGCGCGACCTTATCGCCGACTCCATCGAATATATGATCAACGCGCATAAAGTGGATGCGATGGTTTGCATCAGCAATTGCGATAAAATAACGCCGGGAATGCTGATGGCGGCTATGCGGCTGAATATCCCGGCCATTTTTGTGTCGGGCGGGCCGATGGAAGCCGGAAAAATCGGCGATGAGCAGATAGATTTGGTGGACGCGATGATTGAATCAGCAGACGAAACGGTTTCAGACGAGCGCATTTCGCAACTCGAAAAGCTGGCTTGTCCCACGTGCGGTTCCTGCTCGGGAATGTTTACTGCCAACTCGATGAATTGCCTTAACGAAGCCATCGGGCTGGCATTGCCCGGAAACGGCACCGTTGTTGCCACGCACGTTAGCCGATTTGGCCTGTTCCGCAAAGCGGCGAAGCAGATCGTAGAAAATGCGTACAAATATTATTTCGATGGCGACGAAAGCGTACTGCCGAGAAACATTGCCACGCGTGCATCGTTTCTCAATGCCATGTCGCTCGATATCGCCATGGGCGGCTCCACCAACACCATCCTGCACTTGCTGGCCATTGCCCGTGAAGGGGAAGTCGATTTCACGATGGACGACATCGATGCGCTTTCGCGCCGTGTTCCCTGCGTGTGCAAAGTGGCACCCAACACCAAAAAATACCACATTCAGGACGTAAATCGCGCGGGCGGTATTCTGGGAATCGTGGGCGAACTGGCAAAAGGCGGATTGATAGACACTTCCGTGTCGCGCGCCGACGGATTGACGTTACAGCAAGCCATCGAAAGATACGACATAACCACGGAAAATATTCATCCCGAAGCACAGGAAATATACAGTTCTGCGCCCGGAAATCGTTTCAATCTGGTGATGGGTTCGCAAAACGCACTATACAAAACACTCGATGCCGACCGCGAAGACGGATGCATCAGAAATATCGAAAACGCCTACACCAAAGACGGCGGGCTGGCCATCCTGAAAGGCAACATCGCCGAAAATGGCTGCGTGGTGAAAACCGCCGGAGTGGACGAAAGCATCTGGAAATTCAGCGGCAAAGCCAAAGTTTTCCAATCTCAGGACGATGCCTGCACCGGAATTTTAAACAAAGAAGTAGAAGCGGGCGACGTAGTCGTCATCGTGTACGAAGGGCCGAAAGGCGGGCCGGGAATGCAGGAAATGCTTTATCCCACTTCGTACATCAAAGCAAGACAGTTGGGCAAAGCCTGCGCGCTGATTACCGACGGACGTTTCAGTGGCGGCACATCGGGATTGTCCATCGGTCACATATCGCCCGAAGCGGCTGCCGGCGGCAGTATCGGGTTGGTAAAAGACGGCGACATCATTGAAATTGATATCCCAAACCGCAGCATCAACGTAAAATTATCGGATGCCGAACTATCGGAACGGAGAAAACAGGAAGAATCGAAAGGAGAAGAAGCATTTAAGCCGGTAAGGGACAGAAAAGTTTCCAAAGCGTTGAAGCTATATGCACATTTTGTAAGCTCCGCCGATTTGGGAGCAATCAGACAACCCCCAACCCCCTAAAGGGGGCTTAGGGAGCTGCGATTTGACTCCGTCGATTTTCAATTCCAAATCTGAGTAAAATAAAATAAAAATATGATGAACAATAATTCTAACAATATTTTGATGCATCAGACAGAGAATCCGTCAGATGTTCCGGCAAGTGCACCATCAGTCTCAATCGTAAATCCGAAATCCGAAATCGTAAATTCTACGTCCCCTTCAGGGGATTTAGGGGTTATTTCCGGCAGCGAAGCGTTGATAAAATCGTTGCTTGCCGAAGGCGTGGATACCATGTTCGGATATCCCGGCGGCGCCATCATGCCCGTTTTCGATGCTTTGTACGACCATAAAGACGAAATTAAACACATCCTTGTCCGCCACGAGCAAGGCGCTGTTCATGCCGCGCAAGGATTTGCCCGCGTTTCGCAGAAAGTGGGTGTTGCGTTGGTAACGTCGGGGCCGGGAGCCACCAACGCCGTTACCGGAATTACCGACGCGATGATGGATAGCACGCCTTTGGTGGTAATATCGGGACAAGTGATTTCCAGCCTGTTGGGCTCCGATGCGTTTCAGGAAGCCGATGTTATCGGTATTACCCAGCCTATCACCAAATGGGCGTATCAGGTGCGGCGCGCCGAAGAAATTCCCTGGGCCGTTTCCCGCGCGTTTTATATCGCGAAAAGCGGTCGTCCCGGACCGGTGGTTCTCGATATCACGAAAGACGCCCAAATCAACAAAATTGATTATACCTACGGCAAAACTTCGTTTATAAGAAGCTATATCCCTTTTCCCGAACCGGAAATGGAGAATATAAAGGCAGCCGCCGAACTCATCAACCAGGCAAAAAAACCGATGGCTCTGGTGGGACAGGGAGTCATTCTCGGAAATGCCGAGAACGAATTGCTGGCCTTTCTGGAAAAAGGTGATATACCGTTCGGTTCCACCATTCTCGGGCTTTCGGCCATTCCGTCCGGTCATCCGCTTAACGGCGGAATGCTGGGAATGCACGGAAACATCGCCCCCAATATGAACACCAACGATTGCGACGTGCTCATTGCCATCGGCATGCGTTTTGACGACCGGGTTACCGGCAACCTGAAAACGTACGCCAAACAAGCGAAAATAATTCATTTCGATATCGATTTGGCCGAAATGGATAAAAACGTGAAAACCAACGTGAAAGTGTTGGGTAATGCCAAAGAAACGCTTCCATTGATTACGGAATTAATCGAAGAACGAAAGCACACCGATTGGATTAAAAAATTCCGTCAATACGAAGAAAAAGAGTTTGATTGTGTGATAAAAGCCGAATTGTTTCCCGAGAACGGCGGCGAATTGAAAATGGGCGAAGTGGTACACAAAGTATCGGAAGGCACCGGACACACGGCTGTGTGCGTAACCGACGTGGGGCAACACCAGATGATGGCAACACGCTATTTTAAATCGTCGCAAACACGCAGTATGGTTACATCGGGCGGATTGGGAACGATGGGTTTCGGGCTTCCGGCGGGCATCGGCGCAAAATACGGCGCTCCGGACAGAACAATCTGTATCTTTGTGGGCGACGGCGGTTTGCAAATGTCCATTCAGGAATTCGGCACCATTTTGGAGTACAATATCGATGTAAAAATCATTCTTTTGAACAATAATTTTCTGGGCATGGTTCGTCAGTGGCAGGAATTGTTTTTCGATGAACGTTATTCGGAAACACACCTGAAAAATCCCGATTTCGTGAAATTAGCCGATGCATACGGCATAAAGGGAAGAAAAGTTACCGACCGGAAAGAACTGGACGGAGCCATCGAAGAAATGCTCGCGCACAAAGGCGCTTTCCTGCTCGAAGCCGTTGTGGAAACCAAAGGAATGGTTTACCCCATGGTTCCCGCCGGTGGTAGCGTTACCGATATTTTGATTGGAAACGGACAAACAATGTCGGACGTAGAGACGCATTGAATGCGTCTTTGTAAAAAACAGACGCATTTGTAAAACAGACGCATTCAATGCGTCTCTACAAATACAAAACAAAAAATTATGGAAGAAAAAACATTATACACCATCACCATTTTCTCAGAAAATACGGTGGGCGTGCTCAATCAGATCACAACAATTTTCACGCGCAGGCAACTGAATATTGAAACGTTATCGGTTTCGCCGTCGGCCATACAAGGAATTCACAAATTCACGATTACCACGTATGCCGGCGACAGCGAAATGATGAAAAAACTCGTTCGTCAAATCGATAAACGCGTCGATATCCTGAAAGCCTATTTTAATGTGGACGACGAATTGATCCATCAGGAACTGGCTCTCTACAAATTATCGACCGAAAAAGTGATGGAGCACGGCTCTGTGGAATATCTCATCCGAAAATACAACATTCGCGTGCTGGAAATCTCTAACGATTGCATCGTATTCCTGAAAGCGGGACATTACAAAGAAACACAGGGACTTTTCGATGAGCTGGCAGAGAAAATAGGCGTGTTGCAATTTATTCGATCCGGAAGAATCGCCATCACCAAATCAAGGGTTGAACGATTGAGCGATATGCTGGCGGAAAGGGAGAAAAAGAATTACTAAATACAAATTACTAATTAATGCGACCAACGGTCAAACCTTAGACTCAGCAGTCTTGGTTCCTGATTCTTGGTTCTAAAAGTCTAAAAATAATGGCAAAAATGAATTTTGGCGGGGTGGAAGAAAACGTAGTTACCCGCGACGAGTTTCCGTTGAGCAAAGCTCAGGAAACACTTAAAGATGAAACAATAGCCGTGATTGGCTACGGCGTGCAAGGGCCGGGACAATCGCTCAACCTGCGCGACAACGGTTTTAACGTGATAATCGGACAGCGAAAAGACAGCAAATC
Organism: uncultured Petrimonas sp.; assembly: GCA_934621705.1. Taxonomy (GTDB): domain Bacteria; phylum Bacteroidota; class Bacteroidia; order Bacteroidales; family Dysgonomonadaceae; genus Petrimonas. The sequence continues at coordinate 7,793 of CAKTUP010000013.1, read as the reverse complement.
GTGGGACAAAGCCGTTTCCGACGGCTGGGTACCCGGCGAAACACTTTTCGAAATTGAAGAAGCGTGCCAACGCGGAACAATTATCCAGTACCTGTTGTCGGATGCGGCACAAATCGCGCTCTGGCCAACGGTAAAAAAACACCTGACCGCCGGAAAAGCATTGTATTTTTCGCATGGTTTTGGCATCACTTACAAAGAACGCACGGGAATTATTCCTCCCACTGACGTGGATGTGATTTTGGTAGCTCCCAAAGGTTCGGGAACCTCACTACGCCGAATGTTTTTGGAAGGACGCGGATTGAACTCGTCTTACGCAATTTTCCAAGATGCTACCGGTCGTGCTTTTGAGCGTGTAGTAGCGCTGGGCATTGGTGTTGGCTCGGGATATTTGTTCGAAACCGATTTTAAACGCGAAGTGTATTCCGACCTCACGGGCGAGCGCGGCACGCTGATGGGCGCTATTCAAGGGTTGTTACAGGCGCAATACGAAGTACTTCGCGAGAACGGGCACACACCGTCGGAAGCATTCAACGAAACGGTGGAAGAGCTCACACAATCGCTGATGCCGCTCTTCGCCGAGAACGGAATGGATTGGATGTATGCCAACTGTTCTACCACGGCTCAGCGCGGCGCGTTGGACTGGATGGGCCCGTTCCACGATGCTACCAAGCCCGTTTTCGAGAAACTTTACAAAGAAGTGGCCAGCGGAAACGAAGCACAACGCTCCATCGACAGCAACTCACAACCGGATTATCGCGTTAAACTGGAAGAGGAGCTGAAAGCCCTTCGCGAAAGCGAAATGTGGCAGACTGGGGCAACGGTTAGAAAATTACGGCCGGAGAATAATTAACCTCCCCGTTCGGCCGCTCAAAGCGGCCGGACGGATTGAGATGTTACATCCGCAAGGCGGTTCGAAACCGCCGTGCGGGTTAAGATTAACTTTGTCAAAGTTCTGAACTTTGACAAAGTTTGTTTTGTTAATCAAACCAAAACCATTACTTTTGTATCTCTAATTCAAATCAAAATTCCTAAAGATGGGAGGTTTTAGCATGTTCGTAATTAATTTCAGATTAAGGTCAGCCTGACAGGACTGCTTATCTTACACTCCCTCTATTTCTTTTTTCTAAGGAATAGTATTCTCTTTTTTATATAATAAAGAAAGTTATCGCTGTAAAACTTTTTGCGGCAGATAAAAACGTGTCATTTTTTCAGATAAGCTGTTCTGTTGATTTTTCAATTAAGTCAATTAAACAACTAATTATCTGAAATTTATGAAACAGAATAAACTTCCCGTAAGATTTACGGGGCAGCATTTTACTATAGATGCCTCACTTATAAAATACACGATAGAACTGGCGGAAATACGACATGACGACTTGGTTTTCGATTTAGGCGGAGGAAAAGGATACATTACAGACCAACTCCTGAAAAAGACACGCCATATAACAGTTATAGAAAAAGACAATGCATTGGCTGAGCACCTTCAGGAAAAGTATCAATCAGCACCCGGCGTGAAAGTCATCCGCAACGATATTCTGAGATATACATTTCCTGACACAACTTTTAAAGTGGTATCAAATATCCCCTATTCGCTCACATCGCACATTTTCAAAAAGCTGATGTACAGCAATCTGCATAATTTTCAAGGCGGATGCATCATTGCACAACTGGAGCCCGCCCTTAAAATTGTATCAGGAAGCAACTACAACCCCTACTCCATCTTTTACAAAACATTTTACGATATCTCCCTTGTAAAGCAGATAAATCCAAAAAGTTTTAATCCGCCGCCAACCGTAAAATCCGCCTTGCTGCACATTAAAAAACGAGCACAATGTATTGTTCCGGAAGAATTTTCTTCTGCATATCTTCGTTTTCTTTTTTGTATGCTGAAACAACCCGAATTGAAAACCCTGACCGCATTAAAAAAACTTTTCAGAAAGAAGCAAATTCGAATGTTAGCTGAGAGATACTCGATTGAGCCGGACAAATTCGTGATTCATATTTCAGTTGAGCAATGGGCGAATTGTTTTATGGAAATGAAAGAACTGGTGCCGGAAATATATCATCCGTAAAAACAAAACTTCATCCGCAAGGCGATTTGTAACCGCCGTGGGGGCACCCGGAATTTAAGTTATTTTACACTTCCATAACTAACAATGCAAATTGCCGGGGCGTTATAATTGTGCGATTCTATTATCCACTATAAAAATCAATGAATTATGACAACAATGTATGAAGAATACAAATCGTGTATCGATGCATGTTTAGCGTGTGCAACAGCATGTAATCATTGCGCTTCATCGTGCACAAAGGAAGACGATATAAAAATGATGGCCAAATGCATCCAAACAGACATGGAATGCGCAGCCGCGTGTTATGCAGCGGCTCAATTGATGAGTCTGAGTAGCGATAAGGCAAAAGAAATGTGCGCTTTGTGTGCCGATATTTGCGACAAATGCGCCGAGGAATGTGAAAAGCATAAACACGACCATTGTCGTCAATGTGCCGAAGCATGCAGAAAGTGTGCGGATGAGTGTCGTAAAATGGCGGCGTAAAATATATTAACTTAAGCGGCCTGACGGATTGAAAAGTTACATCCGCAAGGCGGTTTGAAACCGTGCGGGTTAAGATTAATTTTGTCAAAGTTCGGAACTTTGACAAAGTATTTCTTGTATCGGGCATCCTACCCCATCTTCTATATCGAGCATGGAGTTGATTAGAAAAACATGTTCGAAATCACGTAGGTTTTCAATAGAAATTGAGATTTCGCGAATAATGGACTTTTGTAACAGTAGTTGTCGTTTTGTTCCGTTTAATAAATAAGGTTCAGGGGTAAAAAACACTTTACCTTTTCGGAAAACGACATTGCTGTAGGTAGTATCTGTAATAAAGCCGTTTTTTAGCATAAGTATTTCCGAGCAATTTTTTTTCACGCCATTTAAAGCATTTAATTCGGAACGGTCTGAATATTTAAACGCATAATCAATATCTCCGGCTTCTACGAGCCTAAGCAATTGAATTTCTTTTGCCTTGTAGGCTTCAAACTCAATGTTTCGGATAGTTTCTTTGTACTCGATACGACATTTCACTTTTTTATTGATAAGCAATTCGGGCAACATGGATTCAAGATTGGGCAATACCGGCACGATAAAGCCGAAATGCGTCGCCGTTTGTTCCATTCGGAAAATATGCGTTTCCAAATTCTGAACTGCACCGTTTTTTATGCAAATTGTTTCGAGAAACATGGGTTGATTGTTATTCAGTTGATATTCCATACAGACGCTATGCATCGCGTTTGTACTTAGTAAAAGGGTAAATATACTTTCCTGATTGCTTCGGCATATTCTTTTTCGCATTCGCTGTTGATGGTAATACCGCCACCACTGCGAAAATAAAATCCGTTGTCTGTTTGTTCGATGTATCGGATTAGTACACACGAATCAAGTTTTGTGCCATCAAAATATCCGGCAATACCCGTGTAGAAACCCCGTGGTTCGCACTCCGCTTCGCGGATGATATCGAGTGTTGCTTGTTTGGGTGCACCGGAAACGGAACCGGCAGGAAGCAGCTCAAATAAAAGAGAGCCGATGTTATCGAGGTAATCATCGGCCAACGTTCCCTCAATCTCGGAACTGACTTGCAAAATACTCCCCTTACTAGTCTCTAAACGGTCAATGTATCGAAAACGATTTACTTTTACTCCGGTTGCAATTCCGCTGAGATCGTTTCGGATTAAATCCACGATGGTATTGTGCTCGGCTTTTTCTTTGTAATCATTCAAGATAATCTCGGCAGCATTTTCAACCGAAGCATCAATAGTTCCCTTCATCGGATGCGAGAATATTTTCCCCTCTTCAATTCGCACAAACCGTTCGGGAGAAAAACATACAAACTTGTCAGGGATATATAACCGATAGGTTGCTTTGCTACGCAAAAATATTTCTTTCAGGGACAAATCGGTCTTGATGGGTGTTTTAATCGTCAGGTTGGTGAGAAACGAATTTCCGTAGTGCAGGCCATCCATAACGTGCGAAAATCTTTCGGCATATCGACTGTAATTTTCGGGAGAAGAGGAGAAGTGAAAATATTTTTCTTTACTTTCCTCACTTTCTTCCGTACAATTACTTACTCCGTTTATATCGAAAAGTATTTCCTGCTGTTGCAAAGGGTTTGTCACGAAAAAGCCTTCGTTTAACTCGAAATCGAGGCCAAACAAAAAGGGCGTTTTTGTCTGACCGGCGTCGTTCATCTGCTGTTTTATATGGTTGCATGATGTAAACATTCTGCAAAATTAATCGAATTCGAGGGTTTTTTCGCTATTTTTGTGTAAAAAAGAAGCTAAAAGTCTGAAGACGGAAGTCAGAAGTCAGTCAGTTACCCACCTGTCTAATGTCTTGGTTCCTGGTTCTTGGCTCTAAAATCATTAACAAATGAATAAAAAAGATTTACGCATTATTTTCATGGGAACCCCCGATTTTGCCGTGGAATCGTTAAAAGTTCTCGTGGAAAATAATTACAATATTGTTGGTGTCATCACCGCACCCGATAAGCCTGCCGGCAGAGGATACAAAATGCAACCATCGGCAGTAAAAGAATACGCACTCTCAAAAGGATTGTATATCCTACAACCCGAAAAACTAAAAAACGAAGTTTTCTTAAATGAATTACAGCAATTGAAAGCCGATATTCAAGTGGTGGTGGCTTTCAGAATGTTACCTGAAGTAGTTTGGGACATGCCGCCAAAAGGAACATTTAACCTGCACGCTTCATTGCTGCCGCAATATCGGGGAGCAGCACCCATAAATTGGGCAATTATAAACGGCGAAAAAGAAACCGGCGTAACCACGTTTTTCCTAAAACACGAAATTGATACCGGTGAGATTATCTTTCAGGAGAAAATTGATATTGAAGAAAGTGATAATGCTGAAACCGTCCACGATAAACTAATGGTAATTGGCTCACAGTTAGTTCTAAAAACTATCGATGCCGTTATTAACGGCACCATACAACCCAAACCGCAAAGCGCCTTTTTCGATAACGAAAAAGAGTTGAAGCCGGCGCCAAAGATATTTAAGGAAACGTGCGAAATCAATTGGAACAAACCGGCACAAGAGATTCACAACTTCGTTCGCGGGCTATCGTCCCATCCTGCTGCATGGACAGAATTTGAAGTAAACGGCGAAAAACTGAATTTTAAGATATTCGAAACCAACGTAATCAACAAACCGCATCAATATAAACCGGGCGAATTGATTACGGACAACAAAACCACCCTGCAAGTTGCCGTGCAAGATGGCTTTATTGAAATTATGGATATTCAGTTATCCGGAAAAAAGCGGATGAAGGTGAAAGATTTTTTGAATGGGTTTACCCCTAAATCCCCTAAAGGGGACTTATGAACTATGAGTTGTATCAGAGTTGTGTGTAAAATAGATATATTCTCACATAACCAACACATATCATCCTTAGCCCTTAAACTCCCCTTTAGGGGGCGGGGGTCACCATTTATAATTCAACCCAAAACTGAGTAATTGGGTGACTTGCAAATATTTATACTTTGGGTCAGGCGGAACCGCGTCATCGTAACGCAAGTTCAGGAAGAACCGGGTTGAAAACGCATTGGTCAGCGCCATGTTCAGCGTATTTTCAAATTCGGCTTCCACTTTATCGTAGCTGGTAAAATATTTCAGGCGGGAATTCCACGAGATATACCGGTTGAAATCGTATATGAGGTTGGCCGTGATGGTGGAACCTAAATCTATTTTCGAGTTTTTCCCTTCTTCAATTCCGTAACGTTTTACATTTACTTTTTCATTTCCGATATACCTGAAATTAAAGCTTATAGGGGCCAAGTGCAAGTCCAACCGGGTTCTGCGATGCCTTACCGTCTCGGAACGTTTGTCTAAGTTATATTTCAAACCGATACCTCCGTTGGCGTATAACGGCGCTAAAAATGCTGAACGAAGTTCGTTAGAGTTGGCGGGATAATTATTGAAAATCTGCGATCGAACATCCAGGTTGGTAGAATAGGACCAATTCTTGTGGAATGCGTCGATACCGAAATCTCCAAAATACCGTATCAGGTCATCACCGATTCTGTATTTCCTCAGAGTGTCGTCAGGTGCGGTAAAAACCGATAACCTCCATTCCAACGTGTTATTGAAGCGGACTTTGTTTTTATGATAATTCATCCGCACAATGTGATTGTTGACAAAAGTGAAATTACTTGTTCCGCCTTTATGCCAGTTGGGAGAAAAATAACTTTGCGATAACTGAAAGGAATGTTCGCCGTTATATATCCAGTACTTCCGCTTAATTTCCATTTTATCCAATGCAGGAGCATCCAGCGAATAACTTGTTTCGGTGGAAAGCAATTCCTTGAAAGGATTGAAATCCTCTATAACTTCCCGGCTTTGCGCTGGTGATGGCAGCGAATCAAAATGCAAAACCGAAAAACCGACCCTGTCGGGATAGTTTCTGTAAAAGTCCCTTCGCGTATTCTGTATAAACTCGTTGTGTGTAAGTCTCGGAGCGAAAGTTTTATCCGGAGAAATTAAAAATCCTTTGTACAGGTCATCTTCTTCCGCAGGGTAAAAAGACAAATCGGGAGGGAGAATCTTTCCGGTGAATATCATCGGAAGAAACAAAGGATTATAAAAAATGGTATCCCTGAAAGTCAGGCCGCTCAGAGAACGCTGATTGTATAAATTGTCGGGCAATTGCAGCGTGCCGTTTGCCTTGCGGCGATACAGGGAATCCAGGGGATTCTTTCTCAACAACGGAATTTGCGGCTGAGTAAACACGGTATCCCTTCTTTGCTGATTAGCGGGGACTACAACCGGCGGGGGCTGATTTTGGGGAGAGCCTTGCTGAATCAACTTTTCGATATCCGTAATGCTTTCAAAAAGTTGCAAGCTATCCAGAACCTGCGCTTTGGTTTTGGATAAAATAAAAGGAGTTATTAAAAAAATGAGAAACAAACCAATTTGTTTCATAATTGTATTATTTGACATTCTTTTTCTGTTTAAAAAGCAAAGATAAAAATAAATGTTTAATTATGGGTAAAAATTGACCGTCAACTGCGGCAGAATATATGAAAATTACACCATTTTGTGGTTTTATTTTGTTACTTTTGTGAATTACATTTACTCACTTTAATCAATCTGTATGAAAGGAATTGTTCTTGCAGGAGGCTCCGGCACTCGACTTTATCCAATCACCAAGGGAATTTCCAAACAACTTATTCCTATTTTCGACAAACCCATGGTTTATTATCCTATTTCGGCGCTGATGCTGGCTGGAATAAAGGATATTCTGATTATTTCCACGCCGCATGATCTTCCGGGTTTTGAAAGATTATTGGGAGACGGATCGGATTACGGTGTGAGTTTTACTTATGCCGAACAACCGAGTCCCGATGGTCTGGCTCAAGCGTTTATCATCGGTGAAGAATTTATTGGCGATGATTGTGCCTGCCTCGTGCTGGGCGATAATATTTTTTATGGACAAGGATTTCCCACCATTTTAAGACAAGCGGTAAAGGATGCGGAAGAAGGCAACAAAGCCACTGTTTTCGGATATTACGTAAATGACCCGGAGAGATACGGCGTAGCCGAGTTCGACAAAGAGGGAAATGTGCTCAGCATTGAGGAGAAACCGCAACATCCAAAATCGAATTACGCTGTGGTGGGACTTTATTTTTATCCCAATAAAGTGGTGGAAGTTGCGAAAAGCATTAAACCGTCGGCACGCGGTGAGTTGGAGATTACAACCGTGAATCAGGAGTTTTTAAA
>CAKTUP010000012.1 GCA_934621705.1 uncultured Petrimonas sp. | reverse complement strand
GGGGACTTAGCGAACAGCAATTAGTGATTCACAGCCCACAAGTCTCCCCTTCAGGGGAGATTTAGAGGGGTCAAATCCCAAATCCCAAATCCCAAATTGTAAATTTTTATGATTCAGCCCCCAAAATTACAAATCGGTGACAAAGCCGTAATTCTCTCGCCTGCCGGAAAAATCGATTCCGGGCTGGTGGAAAAAGCCGCGGAGTTGCTCGGCGAGTGGGGATTGGGAGTGGAAATTTCCGAAAACGCTTTGTGTCGTACCGGACGATTCAGCGGATTTGTGGAACAACGTTTATCGGATTTGCAACAGGCGATGGACGACCCCGATGTGAAGTTGATTTTCTGTTCGCGCGGCGGATACGGAACCGTGCATCTGCTGGATAAACTCGATTTCACCGCCATAAAACAACACCCCAAATGGGTTATCGGTTACAGCGACATAACCGTTCTGCATGCCGCGCTGCAAAGCAACGGGATAATGTCCGTTCACGGGCCTATGGCCAAACATTTTGCCGATGAAGGAGCCGACGATATTGCGGTTCGGTTCACGAAAGCCATTTTGGCCGGCGAGCGCATCGTTTACGAAATTCCTGTCACCAGCTACGCTCATCTCAACCGGAAAGGCAAAGCTTCGGGAAGGCTGTTTGGCGGTAACCTTTCGGTTTTTTGCGGGATTTTGGGTTCCAAATTTGCCAAAATACCCAAAAACGGAATTCTCTTTATCGAAGATATCGGAGAAGAACCGTATAAAGTGGACAGGTACATCAACCAACTGAAACTGGCAGGCGTTTTCGAAAGGATCTCGGGGTTGATCGTTGGTCAGTTCAACGATTACACGGAAGATAACGAAATGTATTCGGCTCTTTTCGAGTCTATTGCATCGTCGGTAGCCGAATACGGTTTCCCGGTTTGTTTCGACTTTCCGGTAGGCCACGTAAAACACAACTTCCCGCTCGTGATGGGAAAAACGGCCAAACTTGCCGTTAAGGAAAATCAGATAATATTCAAACAATCATAAAATATAGAAATGGAATTATCAACTGAACTCATATTACTTGTAGGTTCTTTTCTTTTTTTCGTGAGTATGATAGTGGGCAAGGCCGGACATAAACTCGGCGTTCCCGTTCTGTTGCTGTTCCTGTTGGTGGGAATGGTTTTTGGCGGCGACGGATTTGGCCTGAATTTCGAAAACATTCAGATTGCGCAAGCCATCGGAACCGTCTGTTTGGCCATTATTCTCTTTTCGGGCGGATTAGACACCAAGTTTACGGAAATAAAACCCGTTATCAAGCCCGGAGTTATTTTGGCAACGCTGGGCGTTTTTATCACCGCTATTATTACGGGCGTTTTTATCTGGTGGCTCTCCGGTCAGTTTTACACCGGGTTGGGAATGGGATTCCTAACGGCTATGTTGTTGGCCTCCACCGTTTCATCTACCGATTCAGCATCCGTATTCGGTATTCTTCGTTCCAAAGGCCTTTCGCTGAAAAACAACCTTCGCCCCCTGCTGGAGCTTGAAAGCGGAAGTAACGACCCTATGGCTTACATGCTTACCGTTACTTTCATCAGCATTATCAATTCCGGCAACGACCCCAATTACGCCATGGTAGCCGTAAACATCGTTGTTCAGTTGGTGGTGGGAACGTTGCTGGGATATTTTCTCGGAAAATTCTCGGTAGTGGTCATCAACCGTATCCGGATGGACAATACGTCGCTGTATCCGATCCTGCTTCTTATCACCGGCATATTTATTTTCGCCGTTACCTATTACCTGAAAGGAAACGGATACCTGGCGGTTTACATTGCCGGATTGGTTATCGGGAACTCGCGGTTTGCACACAAGCGCACATCGATGAATTTTATGGACGGGTTTGCCTGGATGAGCCAGATACTTCTGTTCCTTACGCTGGGGTTGCTGGTGAATCCCAGCGAATTGGTACCCGTCTTGATCCCGGGCATCATCATTGCTCTTTTCATGATCTTTATCGCGCGGCCGCTCACGGTTTTTCTTTGTCTTATTCCGTTTAAAAAAATATCGTTTCGCGACAAAACCTACATTTCGTGGGTGGGATTGCGCGGAGCCGTTCCCATCATCTTCGCCATATTGCCGCTGGCTGCCGATGTTCCGGGAGCGAGAACCGTTTTTAATATCGTTTTTGTGATAACTATTGTTTCCTTGTTGTATCAGGGAACTTCGCTGCCCATTGTCGCTAAATGGCTTGGTTTGGCCGAAAAACCCAGTAAATACAAGAGTTTTGAAGATTTCGACGTTGAATTTTCCGAAGAGATAAAATCGGCAATGACGGAAATTATCATTACCGAAGAGACGTTGAACCACGGCAAAAACCTGATGGAGATGCCGTTGCCCGATAAAACGCTGGCGGTTATGGTGAAGCGCGGCGAACGATTTTTCGTGCCCACGGGACAAACTCCGCTTCACGAAGGAGACAAACTGCTGGTTATATCGGACGACGAAGAAGCGCTGAAAGAAACCTATAAAAATATTGGAGTTTCCAATTTCACGTATCAGAAAAACAATTAAAAACAACCCGCACGGCGGTTCAAAACCGCCTTGCGGATGACATGTAGATACAATTTTGTGAAACAAAGTATCAATCAAAGATTACTTTATGTTATTTTGATTTGCAAAATTGTTATATACAGCCACCAATTTCACAGATTAGCACGAATAAATCAGCTTTGCTGATTTTAAAATTCGTGTTTATTCGTGCCATTCGTGGCAAATAATTATATTTAATTTGTGTTCCATACTTAAAAGAAATAAATGTTTAGGAATAAGATAGTAAATAGAAAACAGAAGGATAATCTTTGAAGCGCAGCTTCAAAATTATACAAAACTGTCAAACCTAATAAATAAAAATTTATGTCTCTATGTGGTTTAAGAGATGAAAATAATGAAAACTAATTCATATTTCATACTTATTGAATATTGATTATGAATAAACTAAATTCGTTTTTTCTCTTGTTTTTTTCGATAACCGGTTTGATTTTCTCCGTTTCCTGCAGTTCGTGCCAATCTCAGAAAAGTGCAAACAAAGAAAAAGAAGCGGTAACGTCCGCATATACAAAAGTTTCTCCCGATTTTAACGCCGACAGCGCCTACAGTTTTGTTGAAAAACAGGTCAGTTTCGGCCCGCGGGTTCCGGGAACGGCGGCGCACAAAGCCTGCGGCGATTACCTGTCGGCAAAATTGGCCGGTTTCGGCGCCGATGTTTTCGAACAAAAAGCCAACGTAACGCATTATAACGGGCAAAACCTGGAAATCCGGAATATTATCGGAAGTTATCAGCCCGAAAAAGAGAAACGGGTGCTGCTGTTTGCCCATTGGGACAGCCGCCCCTTTGCCGATGAAGAAGCCGACGTCGAAAAACAAAACAAACCCATTTCCGGCGCCGACGATGGTGCCAGCGGAGTAGGGGTTTTGCTGGAAATTGCCCGCCAGTTGCAACAACAGCCTGCCGACGTGGGAATCGATATCATCTTTTTCGATCTGGAAGATTGGGGACAGGCATCGTTCGATAAAAGTTTTGTTTCCGGCGACTGGTGGTGTGTAGGTTCGCGCTATTGGTCGGAGAATCCGCACATAGCCAATTACAAAGCATCCTACGGAATTTTGCTCGATATGGTGGGAGCTGCAAACGCCACCTTCCTGCGCGAAGGATATTCCATGCAGCACGCATCAAACGTGGTTTCAAAAATATGGGGCACTGCTTCGCAATTGGGATACGGCCGGTTTTTCGTGCAACGCAACGGCGGATATATCACGGACGACCACGTTCCTATCATCGAAAATCTCAACATTCCGTGCGCCAACGTCATCAATTTAAAAGATTCCGACCACGGCTTTGCCCCACACTGGCACACACAGAATGATGATATGCGAAACATAAGCAAAGAAACACTCAATGCCGCCGGGCAAACGGTGATGGAAGTTATTTATTCGACGTTCGACGTTTGATGTTTGATGTTTGATGTTGGGAGTGATTCAAAATTCTATAAAAATATAAAAATGGCAACGATTAAACGTTTCGAGGATTTGGAAATTTGGAAAGATGCCCGTGTTCTTTGTAAGCAGATAAGGCAGTTAATATTGAAGAATGAACTGTTTTCTAAAGATTTTACGTTGCGAAATCAAATATCAGGTTCATCAGGATCCGTAATGGATAATATAGCAGAGGGCTTTGGAAGAGAGGGAAATAAAGAATTTATTAATTTTCTCACTTTTGCCGGCGGTTCCTGTAATGAAACCAAGTCGCAACTGTATCGTGCTTTTGATTTTGAATATGTTGCGGAAAATGATTTACAAGAATCATTTGATCTGATAGAAAAACTATCGGCAGGGATTAAAGCTCTAATGGCATACTTGAAAAAATCTGATATTAAGGGAAATAAATTCAAGAGACCGTAACCCCAAACCCCAAACATCAAACATCAAACCCCAAACGTCAAACTTTAAACTTTTTTATGACAATAAACCAAATACAACAAGAAATAATAGACGAATTCAGTATCTACGACGACTGGATGGACAAATACGCCTACATCATCGAGCAGGGAAACCAACTGGCTCCGCTCGACGAAAAGTACAAAACCCCCGAAAACATCATTCAGGGATGCCAAAGCCGCGTTTGGCTGCAAACCGATTATCGCGACGGCAAACTGCATTTTCAGGCAGAAAGCGACGCCGTAATCGTAAAAGGGCTGCTGGCGCTGGTGTTGCGCGTGTTCAACAACCGCACTCCCGACGAAATATTAGATTCCGACTTGCGATTTATGAAAGAAATAGGGCTTACCGAACACCTGTCGCCCACGCGTTCTAACGGCCTGCTGTCCGTCATCAAACAAATCCGCTTCTACGCCATGGCATATAAAGCAAAAAATGGCTAATACAACATCCATCACCCATCACCCAACACCCATCAAACAGATTCATTTATGAAAAAAATCGTTTCACTTTTACTACTTATGACGACAATAACCACCGCCGCAATGGCGGACGAAAATCCTTTTTTTAAGCCGTACGAAACGCAATACGGCACGCCACCGTTCAATAAAATAAAGATTGAACATTACGAACCGGCGTTTGACGAAGCCATCCGGCAACATAAAGTCGAAATTGAGACCATCGCAGCCAATCCGTTTGCGCCCAATTTTGCAAACACCATCGCGGCGATGGAATATTCCGGCGAGATGCTGAACCGCGTAAGCAGCGCTTTCTTCAACTTGCTGAGCGCCGAGAGCAACGACGAAATGATGATGATCTCGCAACGATTAAGCCCGAAATTATCGGAACACTCCAACAACATCAACCTCAACGAAAAACTGTTCGCCCGCGTGAAAGCGGTTTACAACAACCGTCTTGCGTCGGATTTGGTTCCCGAACAGATCCGTTTGGTGGAGAAAATTTACGAAGGATTTGAAAACAGCGGTGCCACGCTGTCGGCCGAAGACAAAGAAACGTACCGCAAATTATCGATGGAGTTGAGTAAAGTTTCCCTCGATTTCGGACAAAACAACCTGCGCGAAACCAACCTGTTTGAAATGCTGCTTACCGATAAAGCCGATTTGGCCGGATTGCCCGAAAGCGTGCTGGACGCGGCCGTTGCCAAAGCCAAGTCGAAAGGAAAAGAAGGCTGGATGTTCGATCTTTCGGCTCCCAGCTACATCGGTTTTATGAAATATTCCACCCGCCGCGATTTGCGTGAGAAACTCTACATGGCTTACAACACCAAAAGCGTGATGGGCGGCGAGTTCGATAACAAGGAGAATATTCAAAAGATTGTAAATCTTCGTTTGCAAATAGCCAATTTGCTGGGTTATAAAAATTACGCCGAGTATGCGTTGAAAAACCGGATGGCAAAGAACGAAGAAGGCGTTAATAACCTGTTGAATGATCTTGCCAAAGCATACGGCGAAACTGCCCGCCAAGAAGTGAAAGACGTGGCTGAATATGCCGCAAAAATGGAAGGCAAACCGATGGAAATTCAGCCGTGGGACTGGAGTTTCTATTCCGATAAGCTAAAAGACGAGCGTTTTGATTTGAACGATGAAATGACTCGCCCGTATTTTGAACTCGAAAACGTGAAAAAAGGTGTTTTCGGTTTAGCAACCGACCTTTTTGGACTTACTTTCGTGAAAAATACCAACACTCCCGTTTATCACTCAGAAGTGGAGGCATTCGATGTAATGGACGCCAACGGCGATTTTCTGGCCGTTTTGTTCACCGATTTTCACCCGAGAGAAGGAAAACGTTCGGGCGCGTGGATGTCGTCGTTTAAATCGCAATTCGTGAAAAACGGTGTGGACAGCCGTCCGCACGTTACCATCGTGATGAACTTTACCCGTCCCACAGAAACCAAACCTGCGCTACTCACGTTTGACGAAGTGGAAACTTTCCTGCACGAATTCGGGCATGCGTTGCACGGAATGTTAGCGAAATCGACCTACGAAACCCTGTCGGGAACCAGTGTTTATCGTGATTTCGTTGAACTTCCATCGCAGATTATGGAAAACTGGTTGGTTGAAAAAGATTATCTCGATAAATTCGCGTTCCATTACCAAACCGGCGAGAAAATGCCTGCCGAACTGGTGCAGAAAATTATCGATGCGGCCAATTACAACACGGGTTATCTCACGCTTCGCCAGCTATCGTTCGGATATCTGGATATGGCGTGGCACACGCTCAATCAGCCGTTTAGCGGCGATGTTCGCGAGTTTGAGCAAAAGGCCATGCTCCCGGTGAAATTGCTTCCCGTTGCTCCCGAAACCAGCATGTCAACCGCTTTCGGGCACATCTTTTCGGGTGGATACGCCGCCGGATACTACAGCTACAAATGGGCCGAAGTGCTTGATGCCGACGCTTTCGCCGCTTTTAAAGAAAACGGTATTTTCGATAAGAAAACAGCTCATGCTTTCCGTGTAAACATTCTGGAACGTGGTAATACTGAAGAGCCGATGACGCTCTACAAACGCTTTCGCGGCCACGAACCCACTATCGATGCGTTGCTGGAAAGAAACGGTGTGAAGCAGTTATAAGTTATAAGTGATGAGTGATGAGTTCAGTGAAACTTATCACTCATCTCTTTTCATCACCCATCACCCATCACCCATCACCCATCACCCATCACCCATCACCCATCATCCATCATCCATCACCCAACAGAAAAATAAATCAACCTTTTCATCTATTTTTTTCCTAATTTGTTTTGTAACAACAAATTTATTCCTACCTTTGCCGTTGCAAAAGTTTTTATACAGAAATTGTTATTTAGTTATTTTCTTCTTTCACAGGGGCAAAAAAATTCACTAACCTTGTCTTTTATACATTATCTTCTGCACAAATCAAATTTTTTATTTATTTTATTTTTATTTTTTACATGAACATTTTTGTTGCAGGCTTAAGTTATCAAATTAACGATGCCGATTTAAAAGAATTGTTTGAGGAATACGGAGAGATTACCTCAGCGAAAATTATTACTGACAGAGAAACGCGCAGATCGAAAGGTTACGGTTTTGTTGAAATGGCTGACGAAGACGGTCAGCGTGCTATTGAAGAGTTGAACGGAGCCGAATACGATGGACGCACATTGTCTGTGTCAGAAGCTCGTCCCCGTGCCGAAGGCGATCGTCCCCGCAATGGCAACAGAGGCGGCGGCAACCGTGGCGGCGGTTACGGAAATCGTGAAAGAAGATATTGATATTTCTCAATAGATTGAATACTAAGAGACTGCGCGTTTACCTGTGCAGTCTTTTTTTATGATTTTTCAGTTGACAGTGAACAGTAAACAGTAAACACTCCTCCCCACAAGGGAGGGAACGAACTACGATTGAAAAGGCGAAAAATTATTACAAGTTTTTGAATATTTCAACAAAAAAGTATAATTATCTAAAAGTCTATTCGTCTAATGTCTTTGCTCTTTGCTCTTTGCTCTTTGCTCTTGAACTCATAACTCATAACTCATAACTCATAACTCATAACTCATAACTACCAACTTACCCCCATGCCCACCATCATACACATAGAAACCGCTACCGAAATCTGCTCCTGCGCGTTGTCGCGAAACGGAAAAGTTTTGTTGAATAAAGAAAACCGGCAAGGACAATCTCACGCCACATCGCTGGGAGTTTTCGTGGAAGAGATTATGCAGTTTGTCCGCGATAACGATATGAAGATCGATGCGGTATCCGTAAGCAGCGGCCCCGGTTCCTACACCGGATTACGCATCGGCGTATCGGAAGCCAAAGGCTTGAGTTATGGCCTGGAAATTCCGCTCATTGCCATTCCCACACACCAGATTATGGCGTGGATGATGAAAGACAACGTGGAATCAGACAGCTTGCTTTGCCCGATGATCGATGCCCGAAGGATGGAAGTTTACACCACTATTTTTGATACGAATCTGAATGTTATTCGCGCCACATCGGCCGATATTGTAGATGAGAATAGTTATTCGGATTTGCTGGAAAAGCACCACATCACGTTTTTCGGTAACGGTGCCGAAAAATGTAAAGAAATAATCACGCATTCGAATGCTTCGTTTGTTTCAGACGTAAAACCACCGGCATCCGCCATGGTTGCCTTGGCCGAGAACGCATTTTCTATCGGTGATTTTGTAGATTCTGCCTATTTCGAACCGTTTTACCTGAAAGAGTTTGTGGCAACGGTGCCGAAGAATAAAGTTATTTGAGATGTCTTTGATTGCGCATTGTGGTTATAATCCGCATTGCGCATTGAAGCTAATTAACGTGAGTTCTGTTTAAAAAAATGATTATTTATTTGATAAATAAGGTAATAAGGTTTATTGAAAAAATAAGGTTTTTTATAATCAATTACAGAACCTTATTTTCAATCAGACAACCTTAGTGTCATACGATATAATTCTGAAAATAACCTTATTACCTTATTCGGATTGCGATTCTTATCCGAAACTCAGGTTATTATTTCTTTCTGAAATCGTAATAAAAATCTTTGTGAGCTTTCGGGATAAAATCGTTGACGCAATCGGTCGGATTTAGGGTAAATACTCCCCCGTAAGTGAGTTGCGACGAATCTTCGAACTTCATGGTCATATCATCTACATTCACCATATCGCCCCATCCTTCCAGCAATTTTCCGTCTTTCAGCAGAAAATATTTATCGATAACCGAAATCATTCCTTCCGACAGAAAATTAAAACTGCCTTTCAGTGTATCGCCTGAGATGGTGCCGTTTACTTCTCCCAGTGAACTATCGGATTCAAACCGTTTGTACGACAGGAATCCGTTGAAAGTTGTTCCGTTACGCTCAATTTCCAATTTGGCTGAGTCTTTGCCGACAACGCCCAAATAACACGATTTTCCTTCGGCCAAAGCAATATTAGCCGGTTTTTCTACGACTGCGGAATCATCTTTTGTTTGATTGCCTGAGTTTTTGTTTTGGGTGCATGAAATGGCAAACACGCTCAATACTATAAAATAAAATACCTTTTTCATTTTTTTTAAAAATTTAGTCCTTATATAAAACAGATAACGGCAAAAAAATGTTCTTTTCGGCCATTCAAACAAAAACAAACGGGTTTATTTCCCGACTCTCTAAAAAGAAAAATCTATCTTTGTAATTGACTCGAAAAACAATTTAACGAAAATATGCCGTATGAAGAAAAGTGTCTTGATTCTTAGTTTTTTATTGTTGACAGTCGGATGGATGTCAACGATAACCGCTCAAACCGATTTTGATGTTAAAGGATTGTGTATCGCCGCTCCCGGAAAGAGCGATGTGGACGATTTTGTACGCTTAATCAACGAAAAACTGGCTCCGGCAGGAGTAAATACATTGGTTTTGCGCGTGGATTTTGGGTACGAATATAAGTCGCGCCCCGAACTGCGAAGTGGAAATCCGTTATCGGAAACCGATGTGAAGAAAATTGTTTCTGCGTGTAAAAAACACAATATTAACCTGATACCGCAGGTGAATTTGCTGGGGCATCAATCGTGGGCAAGTGAGATCGGAAAGCTGCTGGAAGTGTATCCTCAGTTTGACGAAACGCCATCGATAAAACTTCCGGCAGAGTACAAATGGCCCAATCCCGATGGATTGTACTGCAAAAGTTATTGTCCGCAACATCCCGATGTGCACGCTGTGGTTTTTGATCTGGTGGACGAAATTATTGAAGTTTTCGAAAGTGACGCTTTTCACGCCGGAATGGATGAAGTGTTTTACATTGCTCACGATGATTGCGAGCGCTGCAAGGGCGGTGATCCTGCGGTGCTTTTTGCCGGTGAGGTAGCTAAAATCCGCAATCATTTGGCGCAAAACGATAAAAAACTTTGGATTTGGGGAGATCGCCTGATTGATGGAAAAACCACCGGAATCGGACTTTGGGAAGGCAGCTATAACAACACACACCGCGCCATCGATCTTATTCCCAAAGACGTGGTTATCAATGACTGGCATTACGAAAAAGCACATGCTACACCCGTCCTTTTCGCATCCAAAGGATTCGATGTTATTGCTTGCCCGTGGAGAACACCCGAAGTGGCAACCAATCAGGTGAAAATGATCGGTATGCTCAAAAACAACGCTTCCGGCGAAATGAAACCGCGATACAAAGGCATAATGCACACTTTCTGGAGCGGCGCCCGAACATTTATTGATGGAATGAACGATGTTGAAAAAGCTAAAGATGATCCGTCGGTGAAGACTTTTAAGGAGTTGGTGAAGGTGTGGTGAGGCCAACGTCCAAACACAAAAAAAATGGAAAAAAGCTTCCGCCTTTTTATATGTTATAGTATAATTTCATTTTTAGTATAGGTTTCGCAGCATTCAATTGTGTTGCAACTGTGGCATTCTCTGGAATTTGGAGGGAGTTATCCCGAACTCTTTTTTAAACGTTTTCGAGAAATAGGCAAAGTCGCCGAATCCACAGTCCATGGCGATTTCGCCGATGGGTTTTTGTGAGGTGGTAAGCAGTTTTTTTGCTCTGTTCAACCGCACGGTTAAGACGTAATTGCTTGTATTTAATCCCGATATAGATTTGACTTTTCTGTTTAATTGTGACGAGCTAATACACATTTCTGATGCTAATCCCTGCGGGAAGAAATCGTTGTTTTTTATCTCCCGATAAATAATATCGGTAACTTTTTGCAGAAATTCAAAATTTGATTCGTTTTTTAACTCATCTACATTGTGGGTAGAATCTAAAATAACCTGATTGTATTTTTCCCTAATTTCTCTTCTGCTCTTTAGCAGTTGATTGATTTTTGCTTTCAATTCCTCTTCGATAAAAGGTTTGGTAAGGAACGCGTCGGCGCCTGCATTAATTGTTTCAATCCGTTCGGATGCCAATGTTTTGGCTGTTAGTATAATAACGGGAATGTGATTGGTTGCGACAGAACTTTTTAGTTGGGCACACAATTGTTTTCCGTTCGTTTCCGGCATCAACAGATCGGAAATAACTAGGTCGGGTTTCTTCTCATTAGCAATGGACAAGGCTTCTTTCCCGTCGTGTGAAACGATTAAATTGTAATCGTCGCGCAACATCGAAACTAAGTAAAAACTCATATCCCGATTGTCTTCGGCAATGAGAATTAGCGGTTTTTTAGCGTCTTCTTTATCGTTGTATTCCATGTTGGTATTGCCCGTTGGGAGGTAGGAAATATTTTCATTTGTGTTATTTTCCACTGTCCGGTAGTCATTCTTTACAGGTAATTCAATCGTGAAAACGGTTTTTCTATGCGGTATGCTTTTAGCGCTTATGGTTCCGCCCAGGCTTTCTACAAGCTGTTTTGTGAAAGCAAGACCGATTCCGCTACCCGTGAGCTGATCTTTTTCCGATTCACCTTTATACAAGGTTTTGAAGATATGCGGAAGGTCTTTCTCACTAATTCCATCTCCGTTGTCGATAATTTCTATTATACATTTTTTTAGCAGTTTATCTTCTCTGACAATGAGCAGAATTTTATCTCCTTCGTTGCAATGCTTTATGGAGTTAGATAGTAAATTATTGATAATAAGTCTTATGTGCTCTTTGGAATAGTCCATGAAAATGGTATCGGAACTGCTGTGAAAAAAGTACAATATTTTTTTGGATTGAGCAAAATCGGAAAAAGAATGGTGTAGGTATTTCAAACAATTCACAATATTATCGTTAATCCAAAGTATTTTGTTTTCAGATTTTATTTTGGATACGGAAAGGACTTCATTTACAAGGAATAATAAGTTATCCGACTGTCTGGAAATGATTTCCAGGTCAATTATGTTTCTAATTTTTTGATCCTCCTTTACGGTGGTTTTTAATTTCTCGGCCAACCCTCTGATAATTGTTATCGGTGTTCTGAATTCGTGCGTGATTTTCATATAAAAATCCGATTTCATTTTTTCCAACTGAGTCAGCGATTCATTGTTTCGTTTTCTAATTAGTGCAAGGTGAAAATGAATTAGAAAGGCAACAATCAACAGAACAATGAAAACTATTGTAGCGATAATAACGATTTTTTGACGCTGGTTTTGTGCATAGAATTCGGTTTTGAGGCCGGCAACTTCTTGAATATTTTTTTCTTTGTCGAATTTTATTTGGGCATTCAGTAAATCGTTGGTAATTCTGTCCTTGTTCATCATTTTCGCGTAATTGTGTTGCAGATTATGATAATGATTGGCCAAATCCGTTTTGTTTTGCAACCTATACAGCTCCGATAAATGAGTATAAGAGTTTTCCAGATAAGCAGGAAGTTTAATTTCTTTAGCCAATTGTAATCCTTCCAGCAACTGTTTTTCAGCGTCTGAATAGTTGTTCAGCTTAATATTGTTATCGGCCAATGCAAAACAGATTTTCATCCAGTTTAATTTGTCGGAACTATTTTTTATTGTTTCGTGTGCGCTGTTTAAATGAATGTGGGCTTCGGGAAAATTTGCTTGATTTGAACTCAAGTTTCCCATACTTAAAAAAGACAGAGCTAATCCCGATCTCGAATTTAACTTGATATTCAGGTTAATAGCCTTATCAAAACTCACTTGTGCAGAGTCGAACATTTCTTGCGCCTGATACACCGAGCCTATTCCCAATAGGTTATCGGCTACGTATCTTTTATCGTTTAGTTTTTCGCTGTAAAGTTGTGATTCTCTGTAATAATTTAACGCATCATCCGCATATCCCTGCATGGCATAAAGTTCTCCGATGCCGTGTAACGTGGCCGCTTTTTCTTTCAATACGGCATGATGGTCGGATGTCAGGTTGGTGAATAATTTATAGGCTCTGAAATAGTGAGTAATGGCATCGCTCATTTGCCTGGTTTGCAGGTAATCACCGGCCAACAAATTCAGCGCTTTCAGTATTTGTAATGAGTCGTTAATGCTTTCGGAAACTTCGAGATATTTTTTGTGATTATCAATAGCGTTTGTAAAATCGTAATTCGACAAATAGATATTGCCCAATTTTTCATATACAGCCAACTGATATATTTTATTGTTTTCAGCTTCATTTTCATTCAAAAGCTTGTGCAGAAGCGCGGTATCGTTATTTATTCTGTTTAAGGTAACCCGAATTTGTTCCATTGAATCTAAAACGACCGTAAAACTATTTTGATGATTAACATCTGATTGATTATCCGCTTTGCACGAAGTTAAAAGTATCGTAAAGCAGAGCGTGAGGAAAAACAAGTGATAATGAATTGATTTAAATCTTCTGTCAAAATATTTTTTACTGAACATTGGTTTCATAATTTGATCTACGCGTGATACGTTTTTGAATTGATTTTTATTTGTGAAATTCTTTAGAAAGATTCTAAATAAAAATTTCCGAACAAAACTATAATAAAAAGGACATTTTTTTGCAAAAAAAGGGTGGACAAAGGGGTGGACAAATCTTATGAAGTCTTATTATCAATATTTTAAGATTAGGGAAACAGCCGATTTATTCTTACAAAAAGTAGATAAAAATAAAAAAAAGACGTCTGTTTCTTTATAACTGCATATAAATGTCTATTTTTGTAACAGAAACAAAACGATAAAAACCGAAAAAAATAATAATGCGCCTACTTCTTTGCTTTTTCTTCCTGTTTGCTTTTTCTTTTTTCATTGTTGCCCAAACGGCAAATAACAAAGAATTGGAGCAAATTATTGATGACAGCGAACATTTATCCGATACCGCTCAATTGCGGTTGTTTTTTGAGCAAAAAATAAAAACACTACCCAATCCGCAAAAAGAGATTTTGAGAAGAGTACACCGCATTAGAATTGCACAGATAAATGCCGGGATCTTTGAGCGGACGGATTCGCAAAGTGTTGTTTTACTGCGAGAAGCTAATCGAAATTTTCCCAAAGACGGCGATAAAGGTATTCAGGCGTGGCTGCAAACTCAGGCAGGATTTTATTTTTATTCGTTCGGACAATACGATCAGGCGCTGCCCTATTTTGTGCAGGCGAGAAGGATTATGGATAATTTTCCGAAAGACAAAAGCCATTTGTCCCTGATTGGAGAAACTTATATGAGAAATGCATTTTTTGCGGGCACAATTAACGATGATGCTATGGTAGTTAATTATCTTGAAACTGCATTGGAATATACGTCTGAAACTGCAAAAAATTACGGAACTATTCTGACAGCTCTTGGTATTCATTATTTTCGTCAGGGTTTATTTGATGAAGCCATGATGTATCATCAAAAAACCATAACTTCTGCACTAAGTATAAACGATTCAGTACGTTATGCAAAAGCGCTTGGAGAAATTGCCCAAATTCATAAAGAACGAAAAGAATACGATAAAGCCGTGGAGTTGTTGAAAGAAGATATCGCTATTTCGAAAAGGCATCACGACGAACGAAACACGATGTTCGCCCAGATTCTTCTGGGTCAATTGTATTTGCTCCAAAACAACATTGCCCTGGCAGAAGAAACCCTTGACAAAGCGAACGCCTTTGCTGAAAGTAAACCTTATTTGAAAGTTTTTGAATATCAAATTGCTAAAATATTGCTGCAGATTGCACAATTAAAAAAAGACAGCAGCACGGAATTGGATTTATGGCGGAAACTAAATGCTTTAGAACCAATTTTAAATGAAACAGACGGAGATGCTGCAGTCAAGAGGGTAAACCTGCAAGCGCAAAAGGACAGGTTTGATTATCAACTCCAATTTGAAAAGACAAAACGGGAACAGGAAACCCTGAAGAAAATAGCGTTTGCCATAATTGCCGTTTTATCGGTGCTTGGACTGATTTTGTTGTATATTGCTCTGAAGAGAAAACTGAAAATACGCGAATCGGAGTATCAGAAAAAGGTGATTTCCTTGCAGTTAGAAAAGGCAAATTCCGAGAATAGATTAATGGAAACCCACAACTCTTTGCTGGCTTATCAAACTTATTTGTTGGAAAAGAACCAGCAAATAAGCAGTTTAGAGAATGAGATTAAGATGATTGCCGGTTCTTCATCTTTTGGTCTGGAAAAAAACAACCGGGAGTTGGAGAAACTTTTGGAATCGCATCTGATGACCGACGAGAATTGGTTGACCTTTAAAAATACGTTTATCCGGGAAGATTACAAAACCTATAAAAATCTGTTGGAACAGTTTCCCGGCATCACGGAATCTGCGCTTCGTATCGAGTTGATTCAAACGTTGGGCCTGAACAATGCAGAAACGGCAAGAGTTTTAGGTATAACGGTGGATGCGGTAAAAAAATCAAAGCAGAGGCTTCGCAAGAAGAGTGAGTTGTATTGACCGGCTTGGATTAAACTCTATTGATGAGGCATTCTCTGGTATTTGGATGGCGTAATCCCAAATTCTTTTTTAAACGTTTTCGAAAAATAGGCAAAATCGCCGAATCCGCAATCCATTGCAATTTCTCCAATAGGTTTTTGAGAAGTGGTGAGCATCTTTTTGGCTCTGTTCAATCGTACCATTAAGATGTAATTTGTGGCGTTCAGCCCGGATATCGATTTTATTTTTCGGTTTAACTGAGACGGACTGATAAACATTTCTGACGCCAAACCGTGTGGAAAGAACTCGTTGTTCTTTATTTCCCGATAGATAATATCGGTCACCTTCTGCAGGAATTCGAAATTTGCGTCATTTGCCAGTTCAGTGGGAGTAGTTTGGTTTTCTAAAACAACCTGGCTGTATTTTGTTCTCAACTCTTTCCGGCTGCTTAAAAGCTGATTGATCTTTGCTTTCAGTTCTTCTTCAATGAAAGGTTTAGTCATATAAGCATCGGCGCCTGCGTTAATTGATTGAATTCTGTCTTCGACGGATGTTTTGGCAGTTAGAATAATAATAGGAATATGGCTGGTCATAACGGAGTTTTTTAGATGGGTACACATCTTATTTCCGTCCATTACGGGCATCATTAAATCTGAAATGATGATATCGGGTACCTTTTCGTCGGCAAAACTTATGGCTTCCTTACCATCGTGCGCCACAATTATATTATATTCATCCCGAAGTACATTGGTGAGATAAAATATCATGTCGCGATTATCTTCTGCAATTAAGATCAACGGTTTTTTAGCGTTTTCTTTTCCATTTTCCAATTCAGGGCCTTTCTCTTCGAAATGAGTGGGGATGTACGATATTTCTTCTAACGGTACATTGTTAGTAACACGTCCATTGTTGATTATAGGAATTTCAACCGTGAAAACCGTTTCTTTATGCGGGATGCTGCGGGCGGATATTTTTCCGTCTAAACTCTCCACAACTTTTTTCGTAGAGGCAAGTCCGATACCCATTCCCATTTGCTCTTGCTGGTCAGTTTCTCCTTGATAGAAAGTGTCGAAGATATGTGGAAGATCTTTTGCCGTTATGCCTTCGCCACTATCTACCACTTCAATAATACATTTCTTTTGGTTTTTGTCTTCTCTAACCATAAGAAGTATCTTATTGCCTTCTTTACAGTGCTTTATAGAGTTTGTAAGCAAATTGTTGACCACCACCCTGATTTGCTCCTTCGAATAATCCATGACAATTTCGTCGGTGCTGCTGTGGAAGAGGTAGGTTATTTTTTTTGTTTCAACAAAATCGACATAACAGCTGTGCAGGTATCTTAAATAATCCACCACATTGCCATTTACCCAGTGAATGTCAGACCCCGATTGAATTTTGGATATGGTAAGGATCTCGTTTACAAGAAATAATAAATTCTCGGATTGTCGTCCGATAATATCCAGGTCTATGAGGTTATGCGCCGATTTTCCTTCGTTAATTGTTTTTCTTAGTTTCTCAACCAACCCGACAATAATACTTATGGGTGTTTTAAACTCGTGCGTGATCTTCATATAAAAATCAGACTTTAGTTTCACCATTTCAATCAGCGCTTTATCCCTTTCCTTTTTTCTGACTGCAAGCTGAAAACGAGCCAGAGACATACTAATTAACAGGATGATAATTAGTATTGTAATTATTATGATAACTTTTAGGCGATTGCTTTTTGAATCGTACTCGCTTTTCATTTCCGAAATCTGTTGGGTATTTCTTTCATTCTCATAATTAACATAAGAATTGAATAGTTCGGCTTGTAATCCGCTCACATTCCTCAAAGTAGAATAGCGATGTGCTAAGACAAGATTTTGTGCGGCGAGTTCCGGTTTGTTTTGCTCATCGTATAAAGCCGATAATTTTGAGTAGGCAGTTTCAAGATAATAAGAGAGGTTGATATCTTTAGCTAATTCTAATCCTTCAGACAAATATTTTTCTGCTTCAGTGTAATTCATGAGCTTGATGTTGGCATCGCCCAAGGCAAAACATACTTCCATCCAGTTCAACTTGTCGGAAGTGTTTCTTAATGTTTCATAAGCGCTGTTTAAGTAGATAAGCGCCTGCTGATAAATTTCCTGTTTTACCCTAAGATTGCCCAATCGTAGAAAAGACAAAGCAATGCCCGATTTCGAGTTTGCTTCAATGTTTAAGTCTATTGCTTTATTGTAATTGATTCTGGCAGAATCGTATAGCCTTTTTTCCTGAAAAACGATACCCATTCCCAACCTGTTATCGGCTAAGTTTTTTTTGTCGTTAAGTGTTTCTCCGTATCGATACGATTTTTCGAAATATGTCATCGCTTCGTCATGGTATCCAAACATCGAATAAATATTGCCTATTTCATAATATGTGTCGGCTTTTTGCTTTAAAAAATCGGCATGAGTATCTTCAAGATTATCTGAAAATTTTAAGGCTCTGAAATAATAATTGATGGCATCGTTCAGCCAATACGCCTTTTTATAGTCGTAAGCCAGTTTATTGAGTGCTGTCAGTATTTGCAGAGGATCGTTTAGTTCTTCCGAAAGTGCAAGATATCGCCGGTGATTTTCTACGGCGCTCCTAAAATGGTAATTATTCAAATGAATTTCTCCCAGTTTATTGTGGAGCACCAGTTGATGAATTTTGTTATTCTGCGCAATGTTTTTTTCTAATTCGGCTTTAAGAAGGGTAGTGTCGTTTCTGAGTTTTTCAATAGATTGGCGGACGAAATTTATGGAATCCTGAAGAGAAGATGTATGGTTTGAGGGAATTTCTGCGACGAACCTATTTTTATCGCATGAGAATGCAACAGTCAAAAAGAGTATAAAGAATAGGCAGATATATGCTGATCGTTTTATTAACATAATATCCTGAAATTTATATCTGCAACAATAATTGCACTATTTAATTATTTGCTCTAAGTTTTCAAAATCAATAAATTAGATAATTCCAATAATTTCAATGTCATTGCTAATAGAATTACAAATATAGTATATTTTACAAGAAATTGTCCTTTTTTTAAAAACTTTTCTCAAAATCGTTTAGAAAGCGTATAAGTAAGCAGGCTAAAAAACTTTTCACATTGAATTTTAGCCTGATATAAGTTGGTTAACGAACCGATATTTTTTATTTTTAGGGAATAGCGTTTTTCAGTAAACCGTTTTCTTACCGGCCAGTAGTGTGTTTTTTAAGAGTGATACAATGGTCATTGGGCCAACTCCACCCGGAACGGGAGTGATATAACTGCATTTAGGTGATACTTCATCAAAAGCCACATCGCCGGTGAGTTTAAAACCCGACTTGGTTTTGTCGCTCGGAACGCGGGTTGTACCCACGTCGATAACTACCGCGCCTTCTTTCACCATGTCTCCCTTTAAAAATTCGGGAACGCCGAGAGCCGCGATAATGATGTCTGCCTGTAAGCAGATTTCCTTGATGTTTTTCGTGCGGCTGTGGCAAACGGTTACGGTGCAATCGCCGGGATATCCTTTTTGCAGCATCAGCAGAGCCGCGGGTTTTCCCACGATGTTGCTTCGTCCGAGAACAACACAATGCTTTCCTTTGGTTTCAATTTCGTATCGTTTCAACAGTTCCATAATTCCCGACGGCGTAGCCGAAAGAAAGCAGGGAAGCCCAATGGCCATGCGGCCAACGTTTACGGGATGAAAGCCGTCAACGTCTTTGCGGAAATCGATGGCTTCGGTTATTTTGTCTTCCGAGATATGGTTGGGCAATGGCAGTTGTACGATGAAGCCGTCGATATCGTCGTCGTTGTTCAGCCGATCCACGCAGGCGAGTAGTTCTTCTTGGGTTACATCGTCTTCGTAACGAATGAGAGTGGATTTAAAACCTACTTCTTCGCAGGCACGCACTTTGGCGGCTACGTAGGTTTCGCTTCCGCCATCGTGTCCCACAAGTACCGCTGCCAGATGCGGTGTTTTGCCGCCGTTGGCTTTGATTTGTGCTACTTCTTCGGCTATTTCCTGTTTTATTTGTGCCGCTACAGTTTTTCCGTCGATTAATTGCATATTCATTTATTTTTTTAATCTGAGACGCAAGCATTGCGTCTCTACAAATCCCGTAACTCGCAACGCGTAACTCGTACCTCGCGATATTTTATCGTCTTCTCATATTTTTCATCATCGCTTTTCCGCCGCCGGTTGTCATTGTACGCATCATTTTGCGGGTTTGGTCGAATTGCTTGATGAGGTTGTTCACTTCCTGCACGTTGGTTCCGCTGCCTTTGGCTATGCGCGCTCGACGGCTTCCGTTCAGGATTTCGGGATTGGTACGCTCTTTTGGAGTCATGGAGCGGATAATGGCTTCAATGTTTTTGAACGCATCGTCGTCGATATCCAAATCTTTGATTTGTTTTCCCACGCCGGGAATCATTGATGCGAGATCTTTCAGGTTGCCCATTTTCTTGATTTGCTGAATTTGAGCGATAAAATCGTTGAAATCGAATTGATTTTTGGCAATTTTCTTTTGCAGTCGGCGGGCTTCTTCTTCATCGTATTGCTCCTGCGCTTTTTCAACCAGCGAAACAATATCACCCATACCGAGAATTCGGTCGGCCATACGTTCCGGATGGAAAACGTCAATAGCATCCAGCTTTTCACCCGTTCCCACAAACTTAATGGGTTTATCAACCACAGAGCGGATAGAAAGCGCAGCGCCGCCGCGGGTATCGCCATCGAGCTTGGTTAGTACAACTCCGTTGAAATTCAACCGATCGTTAAATTCTTTTGCCGTATTCACCGCGTCTTGTCCCGTCATGGCATCCACCACGAAAAGAATTTCCTGCGGATTCACCGCATTTTTGATGGCGGTAATCTCGGTCATCATCATTTCGTCGATAGCCAATCGTCCGGCGGTATCGATGATTACCAAATCTTTTCCGTGCTGTTTTGCGTATTGGATGGCATTTTGAGCAATTTTAACCGGATTTTTATTTTCTTCTTCCGAATAAACCGGAACGCCGATTTGTTCGCCCAAGATCTTTAACTGCTCAATAGCCGCTGGACGATAGACGTCGCCTGCAACCAACAACGGATTTTTCCCGCGTTTCGATTTCAGCATATTTGCCAATTTTCCGGAAAACGTGGTTTTTCCCGAACCTTGCAAACCTGACATTAAAATCACTGCCGGACTGCCTTTGATGTTTATATCGGTTGCCGTGCCACCCATCAACGAAGCCAGTTCGTCGTGAACGATTTTTACCATCAATTGGTGAGGTTTCACGGCGGTAAGAACATCCTGTCCCAGCGCCTTTTGGCGAACATTTTCGGTGAATTCCTTGGCGGTTTTGTAGTTCACGTCAGCATCGAGCAACGCACGACGAACATCTTTCAACGTTTCGGCCACGTTAATTTCGGTGATTCTGCCTTCACCTTTCAGTATTTTAAACGACCTTTCGAGCCTGTCACTTAAATTTTCAAACATAACAACTTATCGTATTTTAAATTGGGATACAAAGATAATGAAAAATGTAAAATTTTGGCTGGTTCGGTTGATCAAAAGAAGAATATGGTATGGAGATAGTTATGCTCCGATAATTATTTGTGTAGGCATTTTGGCCTGAATTTCAAGAATATAGTTCGAAGATTATTGACAATTACCGATGCCTTTCCTTCAATACCTGCTCAATATCTTCCAGTTTCAACTGTTTTGTTTTCAATAAAATAAGAAAGTGGTAGAGCAAATCTGCAGCTTCGTTTTTAAAGAGATCGATGTTGTTATCTTTGGCTTCAATCACGAGCTCTACGGCTTCTTCTCCCACTTTTTGTGCCACTTTGTTCACGCCGCGGGCGAAGAGTTTGCTGGTGTAGGAACCCTCAGTGTTGTTGGCAATGCGTTGTTCAATTACTTTTTCCAACTCGTAAATGAAACCTTTGGTGGTTTCTTCTGCAAAACACGATATGGAGCCGGTGTGGCACGTTGGCCCCTGTGGAATGGCTTTGATCAGCAATGTATCGTTGTCGCAATCTTCCAAAATCTCACTCACGATAAGGTAATTCCCCGATATTTCTCCTTTTGTCCATAACCGGTTTTTGCTGCGGCTGAAAAATGTAACTTTGCCTTCGGCACGGGTTTTTTCGAGGGCTTCTTTGTTCATATA
>CAKTUP010000011.1 GCA_934621705.1 uncultured Petrimonas sp. | reverse complement strand
CCGCGCGCAGCAGAATACAGCGGAAGCGAAGATGCCTGGAAGGAACTTTGTCAGCGCGACGATATTGATTTGGTGTACATCGCCACCGACTGGAAACGTCACGCACCCATGATGATCTACGCCATGGAACAAGGAAAACACGTGGCCTGCGAAGTGCCCGCGGCTATGACCATGGAAGAAATATGGGACGTTGTAAACACGGCCGAACGCACTCAAAAACACTGCATGCAACTGGAAAACTGCGTGTACGACTTTTTTGAACTTACCACGCTCAACATGGCACAAAAAGGCGTTTTGGGTGAAATACTTTACGCCGAAGGCGCGTATATCCACCAGTTGGAAGATTTCTGGGATACGTATGAAAGTGACTGGCGCATGGAATACAACAAAGAGTTTCGCGGCGATATTTACGCCACTCACGGAATGGGGCCCGCATGTCAGGTTCTTGACATTCACCGCGGCGATAAAATGAACTACCTGGTGGCTATGGACAGCAAACCTGTTAGCATTCCTGCTTACCTGAAAGAAAAACGCGGCGAGGAAGTTACCGATTTCAAAAACGGCCAACACACTATGACGTTAATTAAAACCGAAAACGGAAAAACCATCCACATTCAGCACGACGTGGCCTCTCCCCGCCCCTACAGCCGTATGTATATGGTTCAGGGCACGCAGGGTTTTGCCAACAAATATCCGGTAGCCGGATACGCTCTAAAACCCACGGCAATTGAAAATGACGGCAGCGTTCCCAATCACGAAAACCTGTCGGCACACTCATACGTATCCGACGATGTGAGAAAAGCATTGATGGACAAATACAAACACCCCATCCACATTGAATTGGAAGAACAGGCAAAAAAAGTTGGCGGCCACGGCGGCATGGATTTCATCATGGACTACCGACTGATTTATTGCCTTCAAAACGGACTTCCGCTGGATATGGACGTGTACGACTTGGCTGAATGGTGTTCTTTGGCTCCGCTTACAGCGTTGTCGCTCGAAAACAATTCGGCTCCGGTTGAAATTCCCGATTTCACGCGCGGACACTGGAACGATGTGAAGGGATTCAGACATGCGTTTGCTAAGTAGTAAAATTAACAATTATTGTTTTAAAGATGATAATTTCATGATGTGCGGTAGCACTCAATAATTCATCAGGCAATCATTAAATGTTGAGCAAATAATATTATCGCAACTCAAAAGGGATTTTTATTTACCCCGGCTCACTACCTCGAGCCAATTGGCATGGATGTGTTCCGCTTAACCTCATCAGATCCTACGAACTTTGAAACATCAAACGTGTATCAAAATCCGGGATGGGGAATTCAGGGAGCTACAGGTCCTACAGCTGTGCATTGAACTAAACATGTTTATTCAATAAAAAAATATAAAACTGCTAATAAAGATTAGCAGTTTTATATTTTTGTAAATAGGTTTTTCCAGTAAATATAAAAAGTATGAAGCGTAGATCCTTTATAATTACCAGTTTTGGCGGTGTTGCTGGCATCCTTACTTTGCCGGCCTTTACTTTAAAAAGCGACAATGAAGAATGGAATTGTGTGCGTAAGAGTACAGAGTTAGAAACAACCATAATGTTATACGGATTAAAAGAACCTTTCACTATTATGCAAATAGCAGATTCTCACATTAGTTACGAAAACGAAAGTGACAAAGAATTTGATATTTACAGCAAAAGAATGAGAGAAGCAAATCCAACGGTCATAGACTACAAAACTAAAGAAAGAGTATCTTCATTAGACGGCTTTTCATCAATATTGCAACATGCCAAAGATTTAAAGACAGATTTCATCGTATTAAACGGCGATATAATAAGTTATCCGTCGGCTACTGCCATTCAAACGATTTATGAATTAATGGAAAAGACAAATATTCCATTTGTATATACTGCCGGCAATCACGACTGGCACTATGAAGGAATGCCAGGTTCAGCCGAACAATTACGGGAAGAATGGACAGAGAAACGCCTGAAAATACTTTATAAAGGTAAAAACCCATTATATGAATCGAACATTATTAATGGAATAAACATAGTAACTATTGATAATTCTACCTATCAAGTAAACGAAGAGCAAGTTAATTTCTACAAAGAACAACAACGGAAAAAAGAACCTATTGCTCTTTTTCTTCACATTCCCATCTATATGCCTACAATTGGATCTGGCAGCTTCGGAGACCCAAATTGGGGAGCTGCAATAGATTACAATTATCAAATTGAAAGACGCGAAAGATGGCCGGAGTCAGGAAATGCGCCCTCTACCTATCGTTTCATCAATGAGGTTATGAAAACTAAAAAATTGACAGGAATATTTGCCGGGCATCTTCATCAAGCAACAACTATTAGTTATAAAAACAAATACCAATTTATTGCAGGCGCAGGAATTTATGGACAATACAGGCTTATTAAATTCTTGCCTTTTTCGAAATAAGTTAATTCTGTCTCAAATACTCCAATAAACTTCTTCCGGCCAATGAAAACAAACCTGAACCGGTAGATGCATTATTTACGTTTTAAGCCGCAAAAGTTATTATTAACCGATGCGGCTTATTTTTTTCACACAATTTCTCATCAACAAAACAGAAAAGATTATCCTCATAAAAATAATATTTTTCATTTTTATAAAACAATTTTCCATCCCTGCGTGTTATTTGTGTCTTTGCAATATCTGCAAAAATAAAATCAAATAAGTCATTAATTATGAAAATCTTAAAAACAGTTTTATTGGTAATTACCGTTCTGGTTGCCATACCGCTTGTGGTAGCCCTTTTCGTTAAAAGAGATTATGGCGTGGAACGTCAAGTGGAGATTAACAAACCCCGACAGGAAGTTTTCGAGTATGTAAAATACCTCAAAAATCAGGATAACTTCAGTAAATGGGCGACAATGGACTCAAATATGAAGAAGACCTACACCGGAACCGATGGAACACCCAGTTTTATCTCGGCCTGGGAAAGCAACAATCCGGATGTGGGAGCCGGCGAGCAGGAAATAATCAACATCACCGACGGCGAGCGCATCGATTACGAACTTCGTTTTCTGAAACCGTTTGAAACAACAGAAAAAGCGTATATGACAACCGGAGCCGTAAACGATTCCGTAACCACCGTGGCTTGGGGTTTCGACGGACGAATGAAATATCCGATGAACCTGATGATGCTTTTTATGGATTTCGACAAAATGATGGGCGAAGATTTCGAAACCGGACTAAGCAAACTCAAAACCATTTTAGAAGAAAAATGACGCACTTTAAAATTACAAAATCATGGCAACAGTAAACGTTTATCTCAGCTTCAACGGCAATTGCGAAGAAGCGTTCAATTTCTACAAATCGGCTTTCGGGGGAGAGTTCCCCTATGTTGGCCGCTTTAAAGACATGCCGGCCGATGGCGGTGAGCCGGTTGATGAAGAATACGGCGAAAAAATTATGCACATTTCGCTCCCGATCAGCAATGAAACCGTTTTGATGGGCAGCGACGTGGGCGGCGAATGGTCGCCTCAATTCGTGCAGGGAAATAATTTCTCGCTTTCCATCGGAGCAGACAGCAAGGAAGAAGCCGAACGGCTGTTCAGCGAACTTTCCGCAGACGGACAAGTGGTAATGCCGCTCAACACCACCTTCTGGGGCGAATATTTCGGCATGTTTACCGATAAATTCGGCATCAACTGGATGGTGAGCCATCGAGTTCAACCGAAGTAAGCAACTTTATATAAAGTAAAAAAGTCAGGAATTTCCTCTAACTTTTTTACTACTGGTAAGTTTAGTAATTGACCAAACAGAAATATGTGAACGCAAATACAATTTACCTCAACCCACAATGACCGGCACGAAAAAACGTGTCGGTTTTTTGAAAATATTTGCGCAAATATAATAAGTATATTACTTTTCAGTTGCGATCGATATACACATTGCCAAACGTTATTATTCGCGATTGATAACGATAATTTTATACAATACACGCAGGTTATTCTACTAAATTCTTTTCTGAAAAAAGACATTAAACAGTATCGAAAGGGAACAAAAAGGGATGGATATTTTAAAACGTTACACACAATGAGCCGAATAAAATTAAATAACAAACTATTGACACAACTGTCAACGGCAAATAATTTGCTTAATCAAAACCGGCACACTACACGCGAGGAGTTTTCCACAAAGGTGCAAGCGTGATATTTAGCCGAATTATCAAGGGAGCAACGCAAGAAAAAAATTATACAAACAGAACTCACGGAGCGTATCGGCAAGAAACGTGTATACGTAACATTATTGGAGCGTGGTGAAACCTATATGCAACTATCAACGTTTTTAAGTATTTCCGATGCGTTGGGGATATGCGGTTAGAATTATTGGCGCGATAAACACAACACGAAATAAAAGGCAAACGCCAGGTAATCAATCCGCCTTTTTTAGTGTTTAACCAATCAATGGCAATCATCGAAAGAATATTAAGATAATGTTTTTTTTATGAGCCGAATGAGTCGGAAAATACAAAAAACAAGGTTAAAAAATCACTCTTCCCAGAACTCTCACCTTTTAAAAAAATAAACGGCACAACCAAATGAAATACAAATGATTATGCCGTTTTAAATTGTGATCCCGACAGGATTCAAACCTGTAACCTTCTGATCCGTAGTCAGATGCTCTATTCAGTTGAGCCACGGGACCTTTTTCTTTCTTTTTGCGACTGCAAAGTTAAATCATTTTTTAAAACTACACAAATGTTTTTTTGTTTTATATTTGCAGGAAAATAAATTCAATGAAGAAAGTATCTATATTAACGTTCTTATTTTTAATCATATCTGTTGGTTATGCATTTTCGCAGCATAAATTTGCCCTGAATGCGGGTTACGATTATATGCAAAAGCATACCGGATACTTGGGTGCGGAATACAGAATAGACAGCAACCGGCAGGAACATACGTCGCACGGGCCATTCAATGTCGGGATTGGAACGTACCTGTACGGACAAGATGGGAAGTTCGCCGTAACTCCCGAAATTCACCTGAACAAAACATGGAAACACTTCATTTTTACCGAAATATCGGCATCGACAAAAAACATAAAACCAAGCATTGGGCTTACATTCTTCAATCTGGCACGATTACAGTTCGGTTACAGTTTTCCCTTACAGCAATCGGATTTCAAGGGGTTTTCCGTTGGATTTCATATTCTTATCGGTAGAGCGCCCTTCTACGACGAAATGAGAGTATTTTAGCGGTAAGCGTCAATCAATTCATAATGCATAATTCATAATGCACAATTAAACCAATCATAAATCGCAAATCCATCACCCATAACCACAAAAAACTTCACTAAAAAATAATTATTTTCGCCCGAAAACTCTTTGTTAATTAGCTGAAATATTGTAACTTTGCAGTCCGATTATTAAAATTATCTATTTAAGAGTTTGATTTATAGCTTTTTATTTGCCATTTAGTCCCTTAGCCAGACAAAACGGGGAGCGAATAATCCGACTTAATTTTATTAAACGATTTTAAAAAACAACAAAAGTGAACACTTTAAGTTATAAAACCATTTCCGTTAATAAAGAAACGGCTCAGAAAGAATGGGTTTTGGTTGACGCAAGCGGCCAGTCTTTGGGACGAATCGGTTCGAAAGTAGCTAAATTGCTAAGGGGTAAATACAAACCCAGTTTTACTCCGCACGTAGATTGTGGCGATAACGTAATTATCGTGAATGCCGACAAAGTTGAACTCACTGGCAATAAATGGACAGACAGGGTTTATTATCGTCACTCGGGTTATCCCGGCGGACAAAAAACATCGTCGCCTGCCGATTTGATGAAAAAAAGTCCCGATCGTCTTTTCCGCAAAGTAATTAAAGGTATGTTGCCAAAAAACAAATTGGGCGACGCAATCCTGAATAATCTTTACGTGTATGCCGGTGACGAACATCCGCATCAAGCTCAAAAACCAAAACAAATAGATATTAATACACTCAAATAATAAGATGGACGTAATAAATTCAATCGGAAGACGCAAAGCCGCTGTAGCCCGTGTATTCATGAGCGAAGGTTCAGGCAAGATCGTTATCAACAAACGCGAACTCGAACACTATTTTCCTTCATCCATTTTGCAGTTTATCGTAAAACAACCGCTGAATAAATTAGACGCTGTTGAAAAATACGATATCAAAATAAACCTGCACGGCGGTGGTTACAAAGGACAATCGGAAGCGGCCAGGCTGGCAATTGCCCGCGCTTTGGTGAAAGTAAATCCCGAAGACAAATCCGCTTTAAGAGCCGAAGGCTTTATGACTCGCGACCCGCGCGTGGTTGAACGTAAAAAACCGGGACAACCGGGAGCAAGAAAGAGATTCCAATTCTCGAAACGTTAATTTTGGATATATTCTCCGGATTTTTTTCCGGGAAAATATATAAGAACCGCGTGCCGGTTCCACTTAGTGACGTTTAGTATCTAAATTGTAAGGACATTATCGGGAGCGCATCCGGATAATTTACCTTACGATTCGACTAAGAAAAAGAATGTAAACGAATAAAAAACAAAAACAAACAATGGCAAAATTAGAATTTGACCAACTACTCGACGCCGGAGCACACTTCGGCCACCTGAAAAGGAAATGGAATCCCGCAATGGCGCCCTACATCTTTATGGAGCGCAACGGCATTCACATTATCGACCTTTACAAAACAATCGCGAAAACCGAAGAAGCTGCTTCGGCGCTGAAACAAATTGCCAAATCGGGCAAAAAAGTACTTTTTGTTGCTACCAAAAAACAGGCAAAACCGGTTATCGAAGAAAAAGCGCAAAGCATCAACATGCCTTACGTTATCGAACGCTGGCCCGGCGGTATGCTTACCAATTTCCCCACCATCCGCAAGGCGGTGAAGAAAATGAGCAATATCGATAAGATGATTAAAGACGGAACGTTTGACACGTTGTCGAAACGCGAAAAACTCCAGATTACCCGTCAGCGCGCGAAACTCGAAAAAAACTTAGGTTCAATTCAGGATCTTACACGTTTGCCGTCGGCACTTTTTGTGGTGGACGTAATGAAAGAAGATATTGCTGTGAAGGAAGCCAACAAGCTCGGAATCCCTGTTTTCGGCATAGTTGACACCAACTCCGACCCAACGGATATCGATTTTGTAATTCCCGCCAACGACGACGCCGCAAAAGCTGTTGATATGATTCTCGGATATCTTTGCGAAGCCATGAAAGAAGGCCTCGACGAGCGCAAGGTGGAAAAAGCCGATGCTAATGCCGCAGAAGATCAGGAAGAAGAAGCTGCAGCAACTCCGCGCCGTGAAAGAAAATCGAAAGTGGCTAAGAAAGAACGCGTTAAGAAAGAAGACAAAGATGCCATCAACGCATCGGTGGTAAGCAAATACGCTAAGGACGCAGACGTTGAAGAGTAAAACGGACATCAGATGTCAGATATCAGATGACAGACGGTTTGAGACTTCAAAGTTTCAGCATCTGAAATCTGAAGTCTAAAAAAGAAAACAATTTAAAAAAACATAGGAAAAATGGCAGTTACAATGGCAGAAATCCAGCATTTACGCAAAATGACAGGTGCGGGAATGATGGATTGCAAAAATGCACTAAACGAAGCAAACGGCGACTTTGACAAAGCTGTAGAGATCATTCGCAAAAAAGGACAGGCAGTTGCCGCCAAACGCGAAGATCGCGAAGCGAGCGAAGGTTGCGTGCTTGCAAAAACAGAAGGAAACTACGCTGCAGTGGTAGCGTTGCAATGCGAAACCGACTTTGTTGCCAAAAACGAAGAGTTCATTGCATTGACTCAACAAATATTAGACGCAGCTATCGAAAATAAACCCGAAACGTTGGACGACTTGCTGAAAGTGGAGCTTCCTAACGGAACCGTTCAGCAATTGATCATGGATAAAATCGGGGCTACCGGAGAGAAAATGGAACTGGGTTATTTCGAACATATTACGGCTCCATCGGTGGTTTCATACATCCACATGGGTAACAAATTGGCTACTATTGTTGGTTTCAACAAGGAAAACGTGACAGAAAACGTTGCAAAAGACGTGGCTATGCAGGTAGCAGCCATGAACCCGATTTCGGTTACTCCCGACACCATTCCGGCCGATGTGAAAGAAAAAGAGCTGGATATCGCTCGCGAGAAAGCACGCGAAGCCGGAAAACCAGAAAATCTGCTCGACAGAATCGCCGAAGGCGCTTTGCAGAAATTCTACAAAGAATCTACGTTGTTGCAACAAGAATACGTTAAAGACAACAAATTGACCATCGAGCAATTCCTGAAACAAAACGATAAAGAATTAACCGTAACCGTTTTCAAACGTGTATCGTTGAACGCGTAACGCACAGATAATCTTTATCGCTATCTAATAAAAGCGCTCTGACGATTCGGGGCGCTTTTTTGTTTCCCGCACCGCGGTTACAAACCGCCTTGCGGATAGAACTTGTTATTTTATCTCAAACTCAGCAACCAATGTCCTCTCGCCAACAATATGCCTAATATTATTATCGATAGGATTTACAAACTTCACATTTTTCTCAATCCGGTATTTGCCGGAAACAAAATCAAAATTGTAAAAGCCATAAAAAAACCCACATTCCCTGCTACTTCGGGGATAAACGGGAATTTCTTCGTCCGTCCAAATTGTATTTTCAAATGCAGGAATAACATCCCAACGTCCCGATTCTAAAAATTTGATTGTAAATGCGCTTCCGGTTGACAGCCTGTATTCTGAATTATTTACTATGGCCATCCCTAAAGTTTCAAAATCCCTATCAATAACAGGATTTCGCAATTCCAGCCGGATATCCGCTGAGTTTATCTCGGTTTGAAAAGCATTTTCCGGTGCAGTAACTTTCTCGCTGTCTTCTGTTTTTTGTTGCAAAACAGTATTCTCTTTTGCAGACTCTTTATTTTTGCAGGCATGGAAAGCAAAAATAACACTTGCAAAAACGACAAAAAAGAATATGTTTTTGGATATTATTGCGTTCATAACTCATTTCGATTTGTGAAGGTGTATTATATTAACGGATAAAAGGGTGGGAATGTTGGGGATAAGAAACAAAAAGTTTCATGAAACATTACCCGCTCGGAGAGCTGCATTTCCATAACCCCATACGACTTGTCGTGTGGGGTAAGAAACATCGCACACTCCACCCGCCCGGAGGGCGGCACTTGTCATTCTTGTGCCGCACATCCGTGCGATTAATGTACTTTACACGTTTAACCCCACACGGGAAACCGTATGGGGTTAGTAATGTGCTGCACTTCGTGCAAAATTAACAGCAGAGATTTTATTTCTAAAGCAACCTCTTCTTCGGCCTATTCATCTTCCGTTGAAGTCTCTATTTCAGGAACTTCAACACTTCCGGTATCTATTCCTTCGAGCTGTTCTTTTAAGTAGTTGGTAATGATACTGGAACCTTCTCTGGGTTGAGCAGCAGTTTCGGCTGTTTGTTGCACGGGTTTCGGCTGTTCCACTTCAACAGTCTTCTTGCGTACGACCAGGTTTTTCCCTACCGAAATATTATCCGATTTCAATCCGTTCCACGATCTCAGCTGAGCCACCGTTACCCGGTTTCTCTGCGCTATTTTACCCAGATTATCGCCACTTCGCACCCGATAGTATTCATTCACCGTTTTTGTAACGGTTTCGGTGCTTGTGTTTGCCGTTTGCTGCGCAACCAATGTTTCGGTTTGTTGCTGAACAGGCTGGGCAACCGCTCTTTTTCCCACAATAAGATTTTTTCCAACGGAAATGCGGGTGGTTTTTAAGTTGTTCCAAGCCTGCAATTGCTTCACAGTAACGCGATGTTTAGACGCAATCCTTCCCAAATTATCGCCTTTGCGCACCTTGTAATAAACATTTGTGCCGGATACCGAAGAAGAACCCGAAGATACCAGATACTGATCGGTATTTTCGCGATGCGTCATAAAATCGTTTCTTCTGAAATTCGCTATTTCATCTTTCTGCTCCAGAAATGCATACACTTTGTTGGTGGGCAATATAAGCGCGTAGTTCTGAGAATTGCCGGGAACAACATCTTTTTTAAATTGGGGATTCCAGCGGCGGATATCGCTCAGGGGAATATTCAGCACTTCGGATATCTGGTTGAAATGCACCTGATTGTTCACGTGAACCGTATCGAGCGCAACCATTTCCTGATAAGACTCAATGGGACAGATATTGTGTCGTTCGTAGAAGTTCATAATGTAATTTGCCGCGATAAACGCCGGAACATAACCCCGGGTTTCGCGCGGCAGGTTATAATAAATTTGCCAGTAATCGCGCTTACCGCCGCTTCGGGCAATGGCTTTGTTTACGTTACCCGGCCCGCAGTTGTAGGCGGCAATAACCAGATTCCAATCACCATAAATAGCGTACAAATCCTTGAGGTATCGCACGGCTGCCTCGGTTGATTTGTGTGGGTCGCGACGTTCGTCAACCAGGCTGTTTACCTGAAGCCCGTAGCCTTGACCGGTTCGCAGCATAAACTGCCACAAGCCCGTGGCTCCCACACGGGAAACGGCAACCGGATTCAACGCCGACTCGATCACCGGCAGGTATTTCAGTTCCAGCGGCAGGCCGTGTTTGTCGAGCGCTTCTTCGAACATGGGAAAATAATACTTGCCAATGGTGAGCATATATCCCACCATATCGCGGCGGCGGTTAGCATACATATCGATGTATTGCCTTACCACGTGGTTGTACGACATTTCCATCTCGGTGGGCATCTCGTACAATCGTTTGGTATAAACGCTGTCGTGAAACATCACATTCATTCCCTGCCGGCATTTGTTATCCGATTTGGAGAAATCGATTTGCCACTCGTGCAGCAAGGTAGCCAGATGTTCGTTCAGGCTTTCGGGAGGAACAATGGAGTTGTCCTCGATGGGGTTATTGTTCTGCGCGAAAAGTGCCGGAATTACCGCTGCTGCACATACAATGAAGACAAAGAGTTTTTTTTTCATTCAATTTTATACTTTGTAGAGACGCGATTAATCGCGTCTTTACGTTAAAAACTAAAACTGCATCTAAATCCGTAAGAATTAGCCAGGTAATTCGAGTCTGTTTTTTTGAAAATTACCGGCTCCACACGCATTGATAAGTCGGGGCTGACATCAAACTCAAACAGTTGCGCGTCAACATAAGCATCCACAATTCCCAAGCCATACCACGCCACGGTTAAAATTATACTGAAATCCCGATAATAGCGATAATGGTCTTTACGAGTTTTCAACACACCGGAAAACCACTGTTTATCGGCATTTTCCGCAGTTTGTCCGTAAGGAAGCATTCTGTGCCAAATATGGTCGTTGGTAGGGTCATCGTCTAAAATGGCTTTTTGCGCCCCAAAATAATCCTGATAATGCCCGTTGTTCCAGGTTATGGCGTAAGCGAATCCCACAAATCCGCCGTAGAGAATAGGCAGTTTCCAGTATTTCCGGTTGTATATCTGCCCCAATCCGGGAAAAATGGCGGAATATAACACCGCTTTTTTTGGGTCGGGCTTAAAAACTTTTTTCTCGATAACCACGCCTTGCGGTGATATAACGGTTACGGAATCAGACGGTGGTGGAACAATTATACTTTGTGCTTCAATTTTCACCGAATCGGTTTGCAATACAACGGTTGAGTCAGTCGCTTGTATTTTTATCGAGTCGGGGTGTTGTGGAACCGTGTTTTGCTGTGCCTGTAAGCGATTGACGGCAAACAGGACGAGCAGTAAAAAAATAATGTTCCGAAAATTAAGCATAAATTCTGTAAGAGACTGATAGATTTTTAGACAATAGATTTTTTGAGTGAAAATTGTAAATCTAAAATTACTTCCTCATTGTATCAAACATACCGATAATTCGCTCCAGGTCTTCGGTAGAAGAAAACGGAATGGTAATTTTTCCTTTTCCGCTTTTGTTGTAGTTGAATTGAACATCGGTGTTGAAATAATTGGACAAATGCTGTTTAAGTGCATCAAAATCATCGGCAAACGATTTGCCTGCAGTCTTTTTGCTGACGCTGCTTCCCTTCTTTTCCGATTCTTTCTTTAACGGTTTTCCTTCGGAGTATTCGCGTACGATGGTTTCCACGCGTCGAACCGACAATCCGTCTTCCAGAATAAGATTATACAGAGAGAGTTGCGCCACCGGATCGTTCATCGTAACCAGTGCGCGCGCGTGCCCCATATCAATTTTTTTGTCTTTTACGCCCATTTGCACTTCGGCAGGGAGTTTCAGCAAGCGCAGGTAATTGGTTATGGTGGTGCGTTTTTTCCCCACCCTTTCGCTCAACTGCTCCTGAGTAAGCGAAAGCGAATCGATAAGATTCTGGTATGCCAGCGCTATTTCTATGGAGTTAAGGTCTTCGCGCTGAATGTTTTCCACCAACGCCATTTCCATCAACTCATTATCGTCGGCAGCTTTTATATAGGCGGGAATTGAAGTGAGTCCGGCCAGCAGCGAAGCCCGATAACGGCGTTCTCCGGCAATGATCTGATACGAATCGTCGTCCTCGCGGCGCAACGTTATCGGCTGAACCAGGCCTATCTTACGAATGGATGCGGCCAACTCTTCCAGCGATTCCTCGTCGAAAACGCGGCGCGGCTGGTCGGGATTGGGAAATATTTTCGATAATTCTACTTCGTTTATCGATGTGGAACCTTGCGATTCGCCCTCGTTAAACGTGATAAGTGCGTCTAAACCTCGTCCTAATGCGTTTTTTTTTGCCATAGTTTGCTTATTAATAGATATCAGATGACAGATTTTAAATCACAAAAAGCCTGATGTCTGATATCCAAAGAAACCGTCAAAGTTAATTATTTTTTTCGATTAATTCCTGCGCTAACTGCATGTGATTGATGGCTCCTCGCGATCCGGCATCGTACATCAGCGCCGGCTTGGCGTGGCTCTGCGATTCGCTGAGCGTAATGTTTCGTTGAATAACCGTATCGAAAACCAATTCTTTAAAGTGGCTTTTTACTTCTTCGTATATCTGGTTGTGCAGGCGCAGGCGGGAATCGTACATGGTGAGCACAAAACCCTCGATCTCCAGCCCTGTATTCAGTTTCGATTTTATTATTTTAATGGTGTTCAATAGCTTGCTTAATCCTTCGAGAGCAAAATATTCACACTGAACGGGAATCATCACCGAATCGGAAGCCGTGAGCGCGTTTACGGTAATGATACCGAGCGAGGGCGAACAGTCGATAAGGATATAATCGTACTTTTCACGCAACGGATTCAGCAAATCGCGCAAGCGCTTTTCGCGGTTGTCCATTTGCACCATTTCCAACTCGGCTCCCACCAGATTGATGTGCGACGGAATGATATCGATATTCTCGAAAGGCGTTTTCATAACGGCATCGGCGGGTTTGCACCTGCCGATAAGCCCTTCGTAAACGGTACATTTCAGCGTACGGATATCGATACCCAACCCCGACGAAGCATTCGCCTGCGGGTCGGCGTCCACAACAAGAACACTTTTTTCCAAAGCAGCCAGCGATGCCGCTAAGTTAATTGTAGTGGTGGTTTTTCCCACGCCACCTTTCTGATTTGCCAATGCAATGATTTTGCCCATTTACTTTTCTACCAAATGAAACAGCAAAATAAGCAATAATTCCCCTAATTCTATGTTAATTAAATTAAACGTTGCGGTTTTTGTTGAAAAAGAGTGTCCTGAGGTAACAATTCACTCTCACAATTAGGTAATTCTGTATATTTTCAATCTAACCCGTAAAAACCACTGCTTTCGTACTTATCTAAAATAATTCATTAAAAAAGTATCAAACGCGTTTTCCCATATTATATTTGCGGAAATATAAATTAGAATCAGTTTAAATTAGCAAGGTTTCATCATATATTTTTTTTACTAAACCAACGAAAATATGAAAGCAAAAAATCTATCCGTTCTTTTTATGGCGGCAATTTTCGCGCTATCGTGCAATCAGGAGAAAGACCAATCGAGAATGCCCAAGCAGTACACGGCAGAACAATTGAGAAATAATGTTTCTGTATTTACCGCAGGATTTAACAGCGACGACTCAAAAATCCTCATCGGAAGCAATCAATCGGGTATTTACAATATCTACATGTTGAATGTTGCTGATACCACATCACGTCAATTAACCTATTCAACAACGAATTCGAAATTTCCGGTAGGATTTCTAAAAGGAAGCGACAACTTTATCTTCGATCAGGATGAAGGCGGAAATGAAAACT
Source organism: uncultured Petrimonas sp. (assembly GCA_934621705.1). Taxonomy (GTDB): domain Bacteria; phylum Bacteroidota; class Bacteroidia; order Bacteroidales; family Dysgonomonadaceae; genus Petrimonas. The sequence goes on along the minus strand of CAKTUP010000011.1, from coordinate 10,495 downwards.
ACCACCTCTATTTACAGAATATCAACGACACTATTGCAAAGAACCTGACACCCTGGCCCGGAAGCACCAATTCTTTTGCCGGATGGAGCCTGGATAAAAAATCGATGTATGTAACCAGCAACAGGCGCGACCCCAGGTTCTTCGATTTGCTAAAAATAGATACGGTTGCTTGGAAACCCGAAATAATCTTCCGCAACGATTCGGCTTTCGGTATTTCGGGAATTAGCCACAATGAACGATATATTGCATTGGCCAAAAGCATTACGACCGATAAAAACGAACTTTATCTCTATGACAATCAGACAAAAACATATAAACGATTAAGCAACGATAACGAAGCAACCTGGAATGTTACTGCTTTCGAAAAAAACGATAGCATTCTCTATTACACCACCAACGACAACAGCGAATTTAGTTATATCGTAAAATACAACATCCACTCCGGTAAAGCAGAAAAATATTTTGAAGACAGCTGGGATGTATTGGGAATGAGCCTGAGTGAGAATGAAAAATACCACACATTTTTTGTGAATGCAGACGGTAAAAATAAACTACTTGTGTTTGATCACGCACAGAATAAGCCGATTACTTTTCCCGAAATTGCTGACGGGGACATTCAAAATGTTACGATTTCACCATCGGAGAAAAACATGATTCTATCCATCGGGAGCAGTACGAGCCCGAGCAATATCTATTCATACAATATTGCCGAAAACAAATTAAAGAAACTGACTTCCACATTGAACAAAGAAGTAGATGAAAATGATTTGGTCAAATCCGAAGTTGTTCGCTACAAATCGTTCGACGGGCTGGAAATTCCTGCCATATATTACAAACCGCTTCAGGCAAGCAAAAAGAATAAGGTGCCGGCATTGGTTTATGTGCATGGCGGACCGGGCGGGCAAAGCCGTGTTGGATTTAGTAACACTATTCAGTTTGCGGTAAATAAGGGTTACGCAGTTTTGGCGGTAAATAATCGGGGAAGCAGCGGCTACGGAAAAACTTTCTATAAAATGGATAATCAAAAACACGGCGAAGGCGATCTTTTGGACTGCATTTGGGGCAAAAAATGGCTCGCTTCACAAGATTATATCGACAGTACCGCTATCGGAATTTACGGTGGAAGTTACGGCGGAAATGTAGTACTAAATGCATTAACACTGCATCCTGATGAATTTAAAGTAGGTGTAAATTTGTTTGGAGTTAGCAATTGGCTTCGAACCTTACGAAGCATTCCTCCTTACTGGGAAGCTTTCCGCAAAGCGCTTTACGATGAAATGGGCGACCCTGACTCGGCCGACAGTGTGCGCCTCAAAAAGATTTCGCCTTTGTTTAATTACGAGAAAATCACCAAACCGCTTCTTGTTTTCCAGGGAGCCAACGATGTGCGCGTGCTTCAGATAGAAAGCGATGAAATAGTGGAAGGCGTTAAGAAAAATGGCGTTCCGGTTGAGTATGTTGTCTATCCCGATGAAGGTCACGGATTTATAAAAAAAGAAAATCAAATCGATTCAGACAATAAGACATTGGAGTTTCTAGATAAATATTTAAGAACTCCACAAGCTAAAAATTAAATTATACCAACCAAATTTATGTATCCACCAATACTTTACGCTCTACATGTATTCGCTTAAAATTAAACAATGAATTCATCATTTTCAACTGTAAGAAAAATTCTTTTCTATCTGCTTTTAGTAAACATCGGATTTTATGCCGGCATGGTGTTTTTTCATGAAATGGCTCCGGTTGAAACTAAAATGTCAGCAATTGAATATGTGAAATACTGGAAAATTGCCGATGGCGAATTTATGCACAACAAAATGAGTATTTACGGTCCGGTTTTGATGGGGCTTTTCGTTTTAACGATATTAATTCATATCAAAAAATGGAAGACCCTATTCTTTTTATTCCTGGGATTATCGTTTCTCCTTTTCGTTCTCGAAGTTATCTATATCACTACGCAGCAAATGCCCATCAACGAGTTTATTCGCAATGTAGATATCGCACAGTTGACAGACAACGACATTTTAAAAATCGAACAGATGCAGGCAAAATCTATTGAAAACTTTCACGTGAGATTTGTATTTTCAACGCTGAGCTTTGCTTTGTTGAGCATTACGCCATTCCTTTGTAACGAACACAGGGATTGAACATTTTAGGCTTATAAAAAAAATTGCCACCACATCCGTGTGACAATTCTTATACTGTTTCCCGTAATTAACAATTTACGGATACCATTCGTCGTACGCATAGCGGGCATCGTCTTCGGTTCTGGGGCGAAAACCCACGTAAATCCCGCCTTCTTCGATGTCTCTTTTGTATCGTTTGGCTTCGTCTTCGGGGACACCCGCGCCCGTTAATGCGCCGATTAGTCCACCGGCTACGCCGCCTGCTCCCGCACCGGCCAAAGCCGCTGCCAACGGGCCTGCCACAACAAGCCCCAGCCCGGGAATAAGTACGCTGGTTCCAATAGCGGCGATAGCGCCGACCACGGCTCCGATGCCTCCGCCAATGAGCGAACCTTTACCCGCATTTTCCGCTACCTTGTTGCCCAACTCGGTTTCGTTGTGGGTTCTGGTGAAGTACCTGTCGCGCGTAGCGTCAGACATCATCACGTTAATTTCGTCATCCGAATAGCCCTTTTCTCTCAGCCTTTCGTACGCTGCATCAGCTTCTTCTCTTGTTCTGAATACGCGGGATACATACTCGCCTCTGTATTCCGGTCGGAAATCATCTACGTAATTTTGATTTGTTTCCATTTAAATAATTTTTAAAGTCCATAATTGAAATGTCACTATATATAACATATGGCGTAAAAGATAAGTTTCGCTGTTAAACTTTATTATGATTGTTGAGGAAGAGATATATTCTTAGGGCGTTGCACCTGTAATGCCTTCGATATTCCAGCCATAATCGCACGAAATCTCCGGGGTGTATTAGTAGGTAATCTAACGATGCATTAGCAGGTAATCTAACAATGTGTTAGTAGGTAATCAAAGAGTGTCTTTGCAGTAAGCCTTTACCGGATAAGGACAGGGCTGCTATTTTCTCAGAATCCCGAAGGGATTGAACTAAAATAACCGTACAGTGAAACGTACGGAAAATGGTTCGTTAACCCAATACGACCCGAAAGGTCGAACATTGGACATCATTCAACACCTTCGGCGTAGGTTGGTTTGTCAACCCTTACCATAGATTTACGCCTATGACTATCGTTGTTTGTCCCTTGTGGGACATGTCGGTAGAATATACCGACTCCGATGGTATAAAGGAAATCCTCTACTCCCAGCTAAAATCATTTTCTCTTCCGTTTTTGCCGATCAAATCGTCTTTTTCAAAGAAAAATTTTTCTTCTCCGAAAGCCGGTTTCTGCTCATCAAACCAGGTGGCTTTGGCATCGTATCGGGCGAAGAACGGTATATCGACCAACTCGGGGTTGCGGCATTGCAGAAATCGAAGAACGAATACTTTTTCACCCTTCACTTCCGATACACCCAGCACCTGCACTTTTCCCGGACTGCAACTCATGCTCGGTCCACGCACGGTTCGGGCAATTCCGCTCACGTTAGTGTAAGCTTTCTGGAAAATGTTCCATGCCCTCACGAGCGGCAATTCGAAAAAAGATTTCGAACCCGTGTCGCGGGCAACGAACATATAATAAGGAATAAGCCCCAAACGCACCTGTTCTTTCCACATGGTTGACCAAATTTCGGGCTTATCGTTTATGTTCTTCATCACCGGCGATTGCGTGCGCATCTGTGTTCCCGTGTTTCGAATACGTTCGATAGCTTGCCTTACGGCATCGGTAGAAAGTTCCGCCGGATGATTGAAATGCGTCTGCAAAGCCAGGTGTTTGCCCGCTTTATTTACTTTTTCGAAAAGCGCGAGCAACTCATCGGCATCACTATCCGTCAGAAAACGATAAGGCCAATACGCCAACACTTTGGAACCGATTCGGATGTTCTGAATATGGTCGAATTCCTTCGTCAACAGCGGTTCGATGTAAGCTGCCAGCACCCTGGCCTTGGTTGTCAACGGGTCGCCGCCGGTGAACAGCACATCGGTGGCCTTTTTGTGTTTAAGCAGGTAACGGTGCAGCAAATCAGCTTCTTTCATGGCGAATCGCAGGTCTTTCAAGCCGGTAAACTGCGGCCAGCGGAAACAAAAGGTACAATACGCGTGGCACGTTTGCCCCTGGCTGGGAAAAAACAATACCGTTTCGCGATACTTATGCTGTATTCCGTGCAGTTTTTTGCCTTCGAAAGAAGGTACGTTGTATTCCTGTCCTGCCGGATTGGGATTCAGTTTCAGCCTTATTTTATTTATTTCATCCTGAAAAGCCTGCGAAGGCCGCGGCCCTTCTTCCGTCTGCAACAACTTAGCAACCTTGTTATAATGCGGTTTCGACAACATTTCTTTCCGGGGAAAGGTAAGTGTAAAAATGGGGTCGTTGGGCACGTTGTTCCAGTCTATAAGTTGTTCAACTACATAATTGTTTGTTTTAAAGGGAAGAACATTTCCCACTACGCGGATAGCTTCAATTTCATCGGTCGATAAGTTATTAATTTGGGTTAAATCTCTAAAACTGTGTAAGGTATAATTTTTGTACTTCATCTTTAATCTTTCTTTTTTCCGTTCGTAACTCGCTGCAAATGACATCTGAATCGCCTACACCGTTTGACAAAAATAAGAAAATCGAGAAACAATCCACTATCTGTAAACACACTTTACGCTTTTTTGTAATAAATTGGCAAAACTTTCTATTTTGTGTATATTAATCAAATTTTCTGTCGTTTTCTCTTTTTTATTAAATATAAGTAGTACTTTTGTAATTCCAATGAAAGTATTACTGACACATATCGTCCCCAGATACATCGTTATGGATTTAGTCCGACGATGCTTTTAATTATTCCGGTTTTTTACAGACATTAGGTTATCGCTGTAAAAATCAATCACTTTGCATTGTTACCGGGCAAGCAAATCCTTTTTATTTATTTTCTAATTTATACTCTATATTACACAAAATGAGTGTGGAAATTCATATAGCTACTTCAGCTTATGCCAAATATGCACAGGAAGTGTGCGATTTAATTTACGAATCGGCTCAGGCGCGCGGCACGGGCATTGCCAAACGAAGCGTTGAATACATTTCCGAGAAAATAAACTCGGGAAAAGCCGTTATTGCCCTCGATGGCGATAAACTGGTAGGTTTTGCCTACATCGAAACGTTTAGCCACAACCGTTTTGTGGCCAACTCGGGGCTTGTGGTGCATCCCGATTACCGAAATCAGGGTTTGGCGAAAAAAATAAAACGCCGTATCTTTGATTTGTCGCGGAAACTTTATCCGAACGCCAAGATTTTCAGCATCACTACCGGATTGGCCGTGATGAAAATGAATACCGAACTGGGTTTTAAGCCGGTAACTTTTTCGGAGTTAACGGATGACGAAGAATTTTGGAAAGGTTGTCAGGGTTGCCGCAATTTCGATATCTTGCAGCGAAACAGCTACAAAATGTGCCTTTGCACGGGATTGCTGTACGACCCGGCACAGAAGGAAGTTGCCGCCAGTTCGTTCGCCAAGAAAGTGGTGAAACCGGTGGTGAAGAGGAAAGCGCCGAATAAGTTGTTTAAGAAATAAAGACCACCCCTAAATCCCCTAAAGGGGACTTTTGGGAGCCGCGATTTCCAAATCGCGGTAAAATATATAAAAAGATGAGTAACATTACAGAAGACAATTATCCACAGCCCTTAAACTCCCCTTTAGGTGGCGGGGCTGTCCTCGCCTTCAGCGGCGGCCTCGACACCTCGTTTTGCGTGCCTTATTTAAAAAACGATAAAGGCCTGGAAGTGCACACCGTGATTGTAAACACGGGCGGATTTAGCGATGACGAATTGAAACGTATCGAAGAACGGGCATACACATTAGGTGCGAAAACGCACACAACCATCGATGCCGTGAACGATTATTACGAAAAAGGAATCAAATACCTGATTTTCGGAAATGTGCTGAAAAACAATACCTATCCGCTTTCGGTAAGTTCGGAACGATTTTTTCAGGCGTTAGCCGTGCTGGATCACGTGAAGAAAATCGGTGCGGAATATGTAGCGCACGGAAGCACGGGAGCGGGAAACGATCAGGTACGTTTCGATCTGGTTTTCGAAGTGCTGGCGCCCGAAGTGAAAATCCTGGCGCCTATTCGCGAATTGCAGTTGTCGCGTCAGCAGGAAATTGATTATTTGAAATCGCACGGATTTGATTTTTCGTGGGAGAAATCGAAATATTCTATCAATCAGGGATTGTGGGGAACAAGCGTGGGCGGCGTGGAAACGCTGAAATCGTCGGGCATTCTTCCCGAAGAAGCCTATCCATCGCAAGTTATCGATTATGGAACGGAACGCGTGAAAATCGGCTTTGAAAAAGGTGAACCGGTTTCGCTGAACGGCGAAAAAATGTCGCCGGTTGAACTTATTCGCACGCTGCATAAAACTGCATCCAAATTCGGTATCGGGCGTGATGTACACGTGGGCGACACCATTATCGGCACCAAAGGCCGCGTAGCTTTCGAAGCTCCCGCACCGCTCATTCTGGTAAAAGCGCACCATTTGTTGGAAAAACACGTGCTTACCAAACAACAAATGTACTGGAAAGAGCAACTCTCCAACTGGTACGGCCAACTGATGCACGAAGCGCAATACCTGGAACCGGTAATGCGCAATATCGAAACGTTCCTTGACGATACGCAGCAGTTTGTAACCGGAGAAGTGGATGTGGAACTTCGTCCGTATCATTTTTCAGTTTTGGCGTGTAGCACGGACAATGATTTGATGAACCCGATTTTCGGTGAATATGGTGAAGTCAATAAATCGTTTACCGGACAGGACGTGATCGGCTTTACCAAAGTGATTGCCAATCCGTTGAAGATTTATTATGCCGTAAATAAATTGACGGGTGGACAAGTAAACAAGGAGTGCAAAAATGAACAGGAACGAAAATAATCCACAGCCCGTAAATGCCTCACCTCTCCCCCAACCCCTCTCCACGAGAGAGGGGAGCGCGGGCTCAGAAACATCAAAGTCGCCCCAAAGTCTCTCCCTTGTGGGGAGAGATTTAGAGAGGGGCCGGGTATCCATTGTCGGCGGCACCGGCTACACGGCAGGCGAATTGTTGCGTATTTTGCTCAATCATCCGCAGGTGGAGATCGAGTCGGTGATTAGCACAACATCGGTTGGTATGCCTATTGCCGAAATGCACCGCGATTTGCTGGGCGAAACCGATTTAAAGTTTTCTGACAAAATCGGGAATCCCGATGTGATTTTTCTCTGTCTGGGACACGGGCTTTCGCGTGCTTTTCTCGAAGAGAACGATATTCCGAAAAGTTGCAAAATCATTGATTTAGGCAACGATTTTCGCAACAATCCTGTTTTTGCCGAACGTGAATTTGTTTTCGGTTTGTGCGAATTTAATCGAGAGAAAATCCGCACGGCAGATAGCGTTGCCAATCCCGGATGTTTTTCTTCTTCCATTATGCTGGCGCTGTTGCCACTCGCAAGCCTGAATAAACTAACCGATGATATTCACATTCACGCCATTACAGGATCGACAGGTGCCGGAAAAAAGCCGGTGGAGACCACCCATTTCAGCTATCGCGACAACAATATTTCGGTGTACAAACCATTCACGCATCAGCATCTGGAAGAAATCGAGAATACACTTAAAAGTGCGGGAAATGCAGCGCTTCCGCAATTCAATTTCGTGCCGATGCGCGGCGATTTCACCCGCGGTATTTTTGCGAGCGTTTATACGAAATGGGATAATTCAATGCCGGGAAGTGAAGTTATCGATTTTTATAAAGATTATTACAAAGATTCCCCGTTTGTTTTCGTTTCCGACACATCAATCAGTTTGAAAGAAGTGGTAAACACCAACAAATGTTTGCTGCATATTGAATTCCACAACGGCTATATCCACATCACATCCATTCTCGATAATTTGCTGAAAGGCGCATCGGGACAGGCGGTGCAGAATATGAACCTGATGTTTGGGTTGGATGAAACGATGGGGTTGAAATTGAAAGGCTCTGCATTCTAAAACCCCCAACCCCCTAAAGGGGGCTTTAGGAACAACAACTTATTAGAACTTGGTTATAAAAAATGCAAAATAATACAACACATAGAAATAACTCACAGCCTGCCAAGTCCCCTTTAGGGGATTTAGGGGTCGGCCATTTGTTTGACGTATATTCGCTTTGGGAAATAGAGCCGATAAAAGCTCTTGGTTGTCGGGTGTGGGACAAAAACGATGAGGAATATCTCGATTTTTATGGCGGACACGCCGTGATTTCCATCGGCCACTCGCATCCGGTTTACGTGAAAGCCATTCAGGAGCAGGTGGAGAAGATTGGCTTTTACTCCAATTCGGTATTGAATGGCTTGCAAACCGAACTGGCCGATAAACTGACCAAACAGAGCGGTTATCCCGATTATTCGCTTTTTCTTTGCAACAGCGGAGCCGAAGCTAACGAAAACGCGCTGAAATTAGCATCATTCCACACGGGTAAAAAGCGGGTTGTCGCTTTCAACGGTTCGTTTCACGGCCGCACATCGGGCGCGGTTGCCATTACCGATAACCCGGCAATAAACTCGCCCTTCAACACCGGACACGAAGTTACATTTGTTCCGTTGAACGACATTCACGCTGTTGAAAAAGAGTTGGAGAAAGGCGATGTTACCGCCGTTATTATCGAAGGAATTCAGGGTGTTGCCGGAATTTTCGTTCCCGAAAACGAGTTTTTGCAACAATTGGAGATTGTCTGTAAAAAACACGATACAGTGCTGATTCTCGACGAAATTCAATCGGGGTACGGCCGCACCGGAAAGTTTTTCGCACACCAACACGCCGGCATCCGCCCCGATATTATTGCTATGGCAAAGGGTATGGGCAATGGATTTCCAATTGGTGGGATCTTGATTTCGCCGAAATTCGAAGCAAAAAAAGGAATGCTGGGAACCACGTTCGGCGGAAACCACTTGGCTTGTGCGGCTGCCATTGCCGTGCTTGATGTGATGAAAGACGAATCGTTGGTGGAAAACGCCGCCGAAATGGGCGAATATTTACAATCCGAACTATCTAAAATCAACGGCATCAAAGAAATTCGTGGCCGCGGATTAATGCTCGGCATCGACCTGAAACCCGAGTTTTCGGACGTTCGCGATAAACTGTTGTTTGAAAGCCACATCTTTACCGGCGGTGCAAAAAACAACGTGATGCGATTGCTGCCGCCACTTTCGGTTTCGAAAGAAGAAATTAATTTGTTTGTTGAAGAATTTAGAAAAAAATCAGAAGTTTAACGTTTAAAGCTCAAGGTTCAACGTCTTTGCTCCTTGTTCTTTGCTCTAAAAGTCTACCGTATGAAGCATTTCACCTCCGTCCACGACATCGGCGATTTACAAACCGCCTTACAAAAAGCAAAATTCGTAAAGGAAAATCCGTTCGCCGACCAACATTTTGGCAAAAACAAAACCCTGATGCTTATCTTTTTCAATTCGAGCCTTCGCACCCGATTAAGTACGCAAAAAGCGGGAATGAATCTGGGAATGAACGTAATCGTGCTCGATATCAACCAAGGCGCGTGGAAACTCGAAACCGAGCGCGGCGTGGTAATGGACGGCGACAAACCGGAACACATTCTGGAAGCCATTCCCGTGATGGGCGCCTATTGCGACGTTATCGGCGTGCGCTCGTTTGCGCAATTCGAAAGCAAAGCTGATGATTATAATGAAGTTATTCTCAATCAGTTTATCCAATATTCGGGCAAACCCGTTTTCAGTATGGAAGCCGCCACGCGCCATCCGCTGCAAAGTTTTGCCGACCTGATAACGATTGAAGAATACAAAAAAACTGCCCGCCCGAAAGTGGTTCTCACGTGGGCGCCGCATCCTCGAGCGTTGCCGCAGGCCGTTCCCAATTCGTTTGCCGAGTGGATGAACGCCGCGGATTACGAGTTCGTTATCACGCATCCCGAAGGATATGAATTGGACGAAAAGTTTGTCGGAAACGCCGTGGTGGAGTACGACAAGGAAAAAGCGTACAAGAATGCCGATTTTATTTACGCCAAAAACTGGGCGGCGTATCGCGACCCGAATTACGGAAAAATCCTGAGCACCGATAAATCGTGGACGATAGATTCCCAAAAAATGGCGCTCACCAACAACGCTTATTTTATGCATTGCCTGCCCGTGCGCCGCAATATGATTGTAACGGACGAAGTTATCGAAAGCGCGCAGTCGATTGTTATTCCCGAAGCGGCCAACCGGGTGGTTTCGGCGCAGACGGTGTTGAAAGAGATATTAGCCCCCTAAATCCCCCGAAGGGGGACTTGGGAAGGGAACTAATTAAAAAAAATAAAAAGATGAACCTAAAAGACCAATATTCTCAGCCCGCCAATTTCCCCCCTACGGGGGGGACTAAGGGGGGCTTGTCGGTCGTCAAAATCG
>CAKTUP010000010.1 GCA_934621705.1 uncultured Petrimonas sp. | reverse complement strand
CGAAAAAAGAATTTAAGGGACATTACACGTTGGTAACCTTTCCGTTACTGAAAATATCGAAGAAAAATCCCGAACAAACGGCACAGGAAATCGGTGCATTTTTAGCCGAAAAATCACCCGTAATCGCAGAATACAACGTGATTAAAGGGTTCCTGAACCTTACCATCGCATCGGAAGTGTGGGTAAATTTACTTCAAAACATCAACACGCAACCCGATTTCGGTTTCACTCCCGTTGCCGATGACGCGCCGCTTTTTATGGTGGAATATTCGTCGCCCAACACCAACAAGCCGCTTCATTTGGGGCACATCCGCAACAACCTGCTCGGTCATTCGCTTTGCGAAGTGTTGGCTGCCAACGGAAAACGCGTGGTGAAAACCAATATCGTGAACGACCGCGGTATTCATATCTGTAAATCGATGCTCGCTTGGCAAAAATGGGGAAACGACGAAACGCCGCAATCATCGGGTAAAAAAGGCGACCACCTAATTGGCGAATATTACGTGCTTTTCGATAAGAAATACAAGGAAGAATTGGCCAAATTGCAAGCCTCAGGTTTATCGAAAGAGCAAGCCGAAGAGCAATCTGAGTTGATGCAGGAAGCCCGCGAAATGTTGCGTCAATGGGAAGCCAACGATGCCCAAACCGTAAATTTATGGAAGATGATGAACGGATGGGTGTATGCCGGCTTCGATGAAACATACGATAAATTGGGCGTTTCGTTCGACAAAATTTATTACGAATCGCAAACGTACCTCGCGGGAAAAGACGAAGTGCTGCGCGGAGTGGACGAAGGTGTTTTCGTGCGCCGCGAAGACGGTTCGGTGTGGGCGGATTTAACACAAGAAGGGTTGGACGAAAAAATCCTGCTTCGTTCCGACGGCACATCGGTGTATATGACGCAAGATATCGGCACCGCCAAGCTTCGGTTCGACGATTATCCCATCGACACGATGATTTATGTGGTCGGCAACGAGCAAAACTACCATTTTCAAGTGCTTTCCATCCTGCTCGACAAACTCGGATTTGAGTTCGGCAAAGGGTTGGTGCATTTTTCCTACGGAATGGTGGAACTGCCCGAAGGCAAAATGAAATCGCGCGAAGGAACCGTGGTAGATGCCGACGATTTAATGGCCGAAATGATCGACACCGCCCGCGAAACATCGCAGGAATTAGGGAAATTAGACGGAATTTCGGCCGAAGAAGCCGATGAAATTGCCACGATGATTGGCTTGGGCGCACTCAAATATTTCATCCTGAAAGTGGATCCGAAGAAAAATATGACGTTCAATCCGAAAGAATCCATCGATTTCAACGGAAACACCGGACCATTCATTCAATACACACACGCACGCATCAAATCGGTATTGCGCAAGGCGGAAGAGCAGGGAATTTCGGTTCCCGAAACATTGGAATCGGGCATAGCCCTTTCCGAAAAAGAAGAAAGTTTGGTGCAATTGCTTGCCGAGTTTCCCGGCATCGTAAAACAAGCCGGCGACGAGTACAACGTGTCGCTCATCGGCAACTACATTTACGATTTGGCAAAAGAATTTAACCAATTCTACCACGATTTCTCCATCCTGAGAGAAGAAAACACCTCACTCCGCGATTTCCGGTTGGTGTTGTCAAAAAACGTGGCATCGACCATTCAGAAAGGAATGAAACTGTTTGGGATTGAGGTGCCGGAAAGAATGTGAAGCGATTTACGATTTACGATTTGGGATTTCGGATTTGGGAATTGGGAATAAAAAACGGGAACATTTTCAGGTGAAAGTGTTCCCGTTTCTGGGAGAAGCGACTCGTAACTCACTTCACCCGCTATTTATTCGGCGTATTCCAAATCTTGGTTTGTGTGCAATTAACCGTTTCCGTTTTGTCCGCTATTTGCAGGCGGAAGTCACCCGCTTCGAGTGTCCATTTTCCGTTTTCATTCACGAAAGCGAGGTCATCGGCAGGAAGTTGCAGGGTTACAGTTTTGGTTTCGCCGGGTTGCAGTTCAATTTTATCGAACGCGCGTAAACGGCGCACATCGGGACTGAGCGACGCTACCAAATCGCTGCTGAAAAGCAGTACCGATTCTTTTCCGGCAACCGCGCCCGTATTTTTCACATCCACGCTAACCGTGAGCACATCGCCCGAAACAAAATCTTTTTGGCTAACCGATAAGTTACTGTACTCAAACGTGGTGTAACTCAGTCCAAAACCGAACGGATACTGCACATCGGTGCGCGCGCCGTAATCATAAGCGCCTTCCATTGTTCCGGCAAGATTTTGGCTCGGTTTATGGTCGTACGTGATCAGGCTCTGCTCAAATTTAGGATAGGTGTACGGAAGTTTTCCGCTCGGATTCACATCACCGGCAAGAATGTCTGCCAAGGCATCGCCTCCGAAATTTCCGGAAAGATAGGTTTGAATAACGGCTTTGACATCCGGCTCGATGTTACGGATAATTCGCGGGCGTCCTTCATTCAACACCAGAATTACAGGTTTTCCGGTTCTATACAGAGCTTTTGCCAGTTCATTTTGATTTTCAGACAGTGCCAATTCATCGAGGTTTCCCGGTGTTTCGCAATACGAGTTTTCGCCCACACAAAGCACAACGTAGTCTACGCCCGATGCAGCGGCAACCGCCTTTCCGATTTCGGGCGGATTTTCTTCGAAATACTGTCCGTCCATTTTATAGGTTACGCCGGGTTCGTATTTCACGTTTGCCGCTCCAAATTTATTTTGCAGCGCTTCGAAAATAGTGTTGTAATCCTGCGCGAATTCTTCCACCTTTTCGCCCTGCCACGAGTAACTCCATCCGCCGTTGAGCGTGCGCATCGAGTTTCCGTTTGGCCCGGCCACCAAAATACGTGCACCCGGCTTAAGCGGAAGAATATTGTCTTCGTTTTTGAGCAACGTGATGGACTCATCGGCCGCGGCTTTTGCAGCGGCTTCGTGCGCCGGGCTGCCGAAATCGGGATAATCGGCGCGCGACCAGTATGGACGTTCAAACAGGCCGAGACGAAACTTCATCCGCAACACCCGGCGCACGGCATCATCGATACGCGGCATCGGAACTGTTCCTTCGTTCACCAACTCCACCAATGTAGGGCAGAATTTCAGATTATAGGGCTCCATTACCATATCAATTCCCGCGTTGATGGCGAGTTGTACGGCCTCTTTATAATCGTGTGCAATGCGGTCGCGCGACAACAGGTTCTGCACATCGGCCCAATCGGTAACTACCACCCCGTCGAAGTTCAAATCTTCTTTTAACCATTGGGTTATGAGCCTGAAGTCGGCATGAGAAGACACTCCGTTAATAATTCCCGAGTTTACCATCACCGATAACGCACCCCCTTCGACTACTGTAGCGCGGAAAGGCTCAAAGAATTTCTCACGCAAGTCGCTCTCGCTGATAACCGCCGGCGTACGGTCTTTTCCCGAAACAGGAACGCCGTAACCAAGATAGTGCTTCAAACAAGCGGCGATGTGGTTTCTCCCGATACGATTCTGGTCATCGCCTTCATAGCCACGAACAACTGCAAGCCCCATTCGGGCGTTTACATAAGTATCTTCGCCGTAGCTTTCCCAAATACGCGACCAGCGGGCATCGCGGCCGATATCCATTGTGGGAGAAAAGTTCCACGGGATATTGCTCGCGCGTACTTCGTAAGCAGTGATTCGTGCACCTTCTTCCACTAATTTTTCGTTAAACGTGGCCGCCATCCCTATTTCTTGCGGAAAAAACGTGGCGCCTGCGGTGTAAGTGGCGCCGTGAATGGCGTCGATGCCGTACACCACGGGGATTCCGGTTTCCCGGAGCGCGCGTTCCTGAATGGTGCGCACAATGGTTTCCCACACTTCGGTGGTGCGGGCGCGGTTGTTGCTCGTATTGAGAATGGAGCCGACTTTGTATTTTCCGATAACGCTGTCGAGCATAAGCGGGTCTATCTCGAACGGTTCGTTGCTGAAGTACGCGTTACCGCCTTTTCCGGTGATATCGAGCGCAAATTGCGACATTTGGCCGACTTTCTCTTCGAGAGTCATATGGGCCATCACACTGTCGATACGGCGTTCGATGGTTGCGTCGAGTTTTGTCGGTTTTTTATCGTTTCCGTTGCACGTAATAAGCAGCAACAAGAATAAAAATAAATAACTATGTTTTCTCATTTCTAATTATTTCTGATAAACCCTCACATAATCAATTTCGTATGTTGCCGGCAGTTTGGTTTCGTCAACGCCTTCTGCACCTCCCCAATCGCCGCCCCAGGCGAGATTGAGTTTCAGGTAGAACGGTTTATCAAACGGCCAGGTGTTTACGTCGCCCTTTTTATCGTTATCGAAGCGAAAATATTCCGCGCCATCCACAAAACCCTTGATGTAATCGGCCGTCCATTCCACAGCGTAGATATGAAACTCTGTTTCGGCGTTCTCAATCGTTTTTTGTTTGCCTTGTTGCGTGCCGATGGTGTGGTTATACGCTTTGGTATGCACCGTTGAATGTACAACGTTGGGTTGATATCCCACGTATTCCATAATATCGATTTCGCCGCAGGTAGGCCAGCCCAGCGACATATCAGTGGGCATCATCCAGAACGCGGGCCACGTTCCCTTGCCGGTAGGCATTTTCAACCGCGCTTCGAAATAACCATACTGCCAGCTTTCTTTGGTGTTGATGCGGGCCGAAATAATATCGGTTCCCTTTTTTCTGGCGATAATTTTCAACGTTCCATCGGAAATAGCGGCCACCGTATCCGTCCCCGAAAATCCGCTGACGTATGTTTGCAATTCGTTGTTCACCGCCCCTTTTTGCAGATTCTCATACCACCATTTATTGGTGTTGGGCAAAGCAGGTTTACCGCCGGAAATGCGAACATCGTTGAATTCGTCCTGGAATTTGAGCGTGTAGCCGGCGGGGACGTAATTTTCGTCTAAAACAGGTTCCTGTTTGTTTCGTGATTGAGAAGAAAAGTTTCCACTACAAGACACGAGAAGAAAGGCCACTGCAGCCAATAAAAAAGAATATTTCATTGATATGAATTTTTTTTGTTGAAACTTTAAAAGGATATATGTGATATAAACAAGCCACATATATCCTTTCATACGGAGATTTTACGATTTATTTTTCTACGAAACTGATTTTCGCTTTATTAGGTCCATCAGTGCAATCAACGGTAAGCACATACGTTTTACCTTCCACTAAGTTTTGACCTGAAGCAAATCCGAAATCGCCGGAATTAGAGATACTGATTACCGAAGGGATCAATCCTGATGTTTCGGCATAACTGCCTCCACCAAACTCGCCGCCCCAGCCATCTTGATGAAAAAACTTAAATCCTATCCAATCGTTTCGGATTTGTCCCACTCCGCGTTCGCCGCTTGCAACAACCGTCATTCTAAAAATTTTCGATTCCACGGGCGCCATACAGAGCATTTGTCCGGGACTCCAGCCGGGTTGGCCTATTGTCATTGCAGGTTTTGCTATTCCGTATCCGGCAATCCATATTGCGCCAGTTCCATCAGCTTGAAGGGTCGCTTTGTTTCCGTTACTTGATAAAGTTTGAACTCTAAAATAAGAGACTGCTCCTTCTTCAACTATAATTCGGTATTTACCGTTAATTGCCGCGAATTGAATTTGTCCATCGGTATTTACAGAAAGGAAGTCAGGATCGATCCAAAAACGAGAAATGTTGGCAATGTTTTCGGTAGTTAAAGTTTCTCCTTTTTTCAGGTCAATATCGATTTGAAACTTAGTATCCACAAAGTCCATATCTTTTCCGTTCAATTTATATACCGTAAATGGTGTTCTCGTATAGGACAACGCATTGAATGTTATTTCGTAAGGACTACTTTCCAGACTCAAGAATGTTATGGGAGCCGCAGAGTTTTCTTTTATTCCGCTCCCTTCCCAGCCAAATGTGATGGGATTTCCGTTTTCGCCGTACTTGGGCGCAACTATTGTGCCTTTTAGCATTTGCGGAACAGACGTGCCTGTTGAAGCTTTATATACATTTTCTGCGGTGCGATAAAGCTTAAAGCTTTCGCCGGACTCGGGAAATACCGTCACATATTCATATTGCGGCCTTTTTAAAGCAACAGAAAACTCTTGCTCTACAGATGTGAAATGAATATCTTGCAGAATCATTTTTATGGTTGCATTTCCATCAGGAATATCCTTATAAAATGGAGCAAATAGTTTTCCGGAATAACTTCCATCTGCCTTTGTTCTGATAACTGTTTCAGAAACTTTTACATCGCCGTAAAAAAGCTGCGTTTTCAATGTTGATAAAGGCACTTTTGTATCACTAACGTTTGCAGAAAACGAAATACTGTCTGCAAAGAAAGCGCTTGACGGCACTTGCGGAGTGGTTATCTGAGGATTTCCCGGTTCGCCGGGAAATTCCATTTCGCTTTTGCAACCGGCAAAAAGAAATAAAATGATTATTGAAAAAATACTTAAGTGTTTCATATTTTATCGTTGTTTGCTAAAATTACTTCCATAAAAACGAAGCAACCGATTTAGGAGGAATTTTATAGGTGAAAGACTTGTTTGCCACTTCAACCGAAATGCTTTGTTCGGTTGTTTGGTCGTTAAGAGCTACCAACCCGTAAGAATTGTCCGGATTTTGAGCTGCCGTGTATGACAATCCATTGATATTCAAATCGGATGTTTTGATTCGATAAGCACCCGGTTTAAGAACTTTGGACAGATGCGCTATGTCGTAGAAATGACTGTTTCGGGTAAGCGTGGTGTAATCGGATGAGCTGACATCAACAGCTCCAAGACAAATATCACAACCTCCGGGACGATAGGGCCCACGTTTGTCATCGAGCATAAAATTCCAAACTATAACCGCTTTCGACCAATTATTTACTGTGCCAATCCCTACTTCTTTCACGCCCCACATTAAATCTTCTCCGAATTTATATCCGCTTCCCCAAAGTCCGATAGACATTTCGGTAAAATAAAGGTTCTTATCGGGACGGGTATCGTGAATTCGCAGTAATTCGCTTCTATTTCCACCGTAGGCGTGATAGGCTGCGCCATCGATGTATTGGGCGGCTTCGGCGTCTTCGTAAATTCGCAACGGATATTGTCCCTGGTCTTTTGTATCGGGTTTTTCGGAGTCGTAATTGTAATTATGGTCGTACACAATTATTTTTGTTTTGATGTTATTCTCCTTGAACTTTGGGCCGAGAGCGGTTTTGATAAAATCGCGCTGCTCCTGCCACGTCATAAACAACGATGCCGAATTTCCGCGGTTCAACGGTTCGTTTTGAATGGTTACAGATTCGATTTTGAAACCTTCTTTCTCCATTGCCTGAATGTATTTCACAAAATAAACGGCGTAATCCTGATAATATTTCGGATTCAATTGCCCACTTGTCCACGAATTAAAGGGCTGCAGATCCTGGAGATTATTCACTTTCATCCACCTTGGCGGAGTCCAGGGAGAAGCCATAATTTTCACGTTGGGATTAATGGCCAAAATTTCTTTCAGAACAGGAAAAATGTATTCCTTTTCTTCCGATTGGATGGCGAAATTCTCAATTCCGGGCGTGTCGCAATAGGTATATTCCGAAAGGGAAAAATCGGAACAACCAATTGAAACGCGGATATAGCTGTATCCCATTCCGTTTACGGGGTCGAAGGTTTCTTTCAGAATTTTATCTCTGTTTTCCTTCGACATTTTCATCAAATTGTAACAGGTTGAACCGGTAAACGCCGCTCCAAAGCCATCGATTTCCTGAAATTTTGTTGCAGGTTCAAGTTTAATGGTATATGGCGACATATTATCGCGCGTGTTGAACAGCAACGGCACTTTCTCAAACAACATGGATTGGTTTGCCGATGTTACGTACAAATCTATCTCGCTTTTTTCTACGGGATCAACAGTCGGTACTTCACTTTTATTGCCGGAGTTTCCACAGGATATTATTGAAAGTCCCGTAAACAACACGAGCAAGACTGAGGCTATTTTTAATGTTTTTAGTTTCATTTCTTTAGTTTTTTGTTTAATAACCGGCATTTTGAGTAAGAGAAGGATTTCTGTCGATGGCTTCTTGCGGAATAGGAAGCAAAATGCTTTCTTCTGTTAATGGCAACATTTGAATTCTGCCGGCATCTCTTTGATTCAACGAATTTAATACGGAAATGGCCTTGTCGTTTCGCACCAAATCGAACCAGCGCTGTCCTTCAAACGCAAGCTCCAAACGTCTTTCGTTCAATACTGCTTCTTTCATATTTTCTTTCGATGAAGTTGCCGAAGCAGGCAGGTTGTTTAATTTTGCCCTGTTTCTAACCTGATTCACTAACGAAGCCGCTTCACTTAAATTTCCCAAATCGGCTTGCGCTTCTGCCTTTAATAACAGAATATCGGCAAGCCTGATTTTGATTACGCTATTTAAATTCGATCGGGTTTTATACATAAACGGATAATTGCTGCTTGGGTAGTGAATGCTCCAGGACGGATTTCCGAAGACTATTGAAGCGTTCATTCTTTCTGTATCGTTTTCACGCTGGTAGGCGGCAATTAAATCCCGCGACGGGGTTATCCATTTTGCCCAGTCATAAGTGCTGTTTGCATCCGCTTCATTCAACCCAAACATCATCCATACCCAACTCGTACTTCCTGCCGGATAAGATATTTCGAAAATTGATTCACTGCTGTATCGCAGCTTTACGTCTTTCGTATTTTTATCGAAATAAAACAAGTCGCCGTACTCACCAACCAGCGAAAAGCCCGCGTTCTGAACTTTTTGAGAATATTCTACAACCTTGTTGTAATCTCTCATAGGTTTTTCGGCATAAACTTTTGCCAGTAACGAATTTGCCACAGCTTTTGTAAGCAGAAATTTATTTTCGTTGCTCACATCAGGAGCGGTTGTTGAAGCAAGTATCAAATCTTCGATTATTTTTTTATATACGTCTTCAACCGTGTTTCGCGGCGGGAATAATTGCAGATAAACCTCTTCTATGTTTTCTGCCGTTACGTCTGGGGTTTTTGTTGTAACGAGTGGGATATCGCCCCATAACCTAACCATATCAAACCAAATCCAAGCCCTGAAAATAAGCGCTTCGGCTTTCCATTGGCTTTTCTCACTTTGAGTGAGCGTTGGATCGACAACGTCATCGATATTTAAGATAATGCGGTTGGCAGTTACCACATAATTCAGGTAAGAATTCCAATCGCGAGCGATATTTTTATTGATCCCATCTTGCGATTGAGCTTCCAAAGTAGAAAGTTCACTTCCGGAAGTTCCTCTATACGCATTATCGGCGTGTACTTCGGTATACACCAAATTGTCTAAATACCAGCTTTCCTGTGCTCCTCTGATTGTAGAGTAAAGGCCGTTTCGAAGAGCAACCACCTGTTCTTTGGTTGTGATCTCATTTTCTGTGACTGTATTGTCACTCGGATGCGTAAGTTCGCTGAAACTTGCCACAGGGTCTTTTTGCAGATCGCAACTGTACAGCAAAGCAGACACTATTCCTACAGCCAAGTATAAATATATTTTATTTTTCATTGTTTTACCTCCTTAAAAATCAATATTTAATCCAAAAATAAACGTTTTTACTTGTGGGTAAGTTCCCCAATCAATTCCCTGCACGGTTGCACTGCCGCCATACTGATTTACTTCGGGGTCGAAGCCCTTATAGTTTGTGAGAGTAAATAAGTTTTGGGCCGTAAAATAAGGTTGCAACCTCGATATATTCCATTTTTTAAGTATGGGTAATTGCACGTCGTAAGACAAAGTAAGAGATTTCAGCCTCAAATAGCTTCCATCTTCGATGAATCTCGGGGAAGCACGTAAATTGTCAGTGCCGGTAGTTGCTCTCGGAATATCGGTAATTTGCCCCGGTATTCTCCATCGACGGATAACTTCCGTAGATTGATTCTGGCCGTTGTACATTCCTTCCGTTTCATATCTTGATGCATTGTATATATCGTTTCCGTAAGAACCTTGAAAGAAGACATTCAAATTAAAACCTTTATATGTCAGATTGTTGGTCATACCCCAGGTAAAGTCGGGATTCGGGTTACCGATATAAGTTTTGTCGCTTGTAGTAATTCTTCCGTTTCCGTCCAGATCTTTAAAAATCAAATCACCGGTTTCGGGGTCAACACCTTCCGAAATATATCCCCAAAACATTCCCAAGGGCATTCCTTCGGTCATTCTTACTACATTTTCACTTGTAGCTTCGGATGTATTGGCAAAATAATAGATTTTTTGTAAAGTAAGTTTTGTTACTTTATTCCGGTTGAATGACATATTAAAATCAGTAGTCCAAACAAGGTTTCTATTATCAATATTTCGTGAATTAATACCAAATTCAAACCCTTTGTTTTCCATTTCTCCTTCATTCCTGTAGATATTAGAAAAGTCTAATCCTCCGGGAAGCGGAACGTTCATCAATAAGTTTGTGGTGTATTTATAATAAACGTCTGCGTTGAATGTCAATCTGTTGTTAAACGCAGTCAAATCGACACCAAGATTGCTTTGCGTAGTTGTTTCCCACGTTAAATCCCGGTTTCTCATATTTGACGGATTAATATTTACCACTGCTCTGTCATTTCCGGTTTCCCACCAAGGGATACGTTGGATACTATACATTTGTAGGTAAGCGTAATCACTGATCCCTGATTGATTTCCGGTTTTTCCCCAGCCACCTCTGATTTTTAAATCGTTCATCCAATCTATATCATTCATAAAAGGTTCGGATGATATTCTCCAGGCCGCCGAAAGAGATGGAAAATAACCAAATCTTTTTTCGGGAGAGAGTTTGGAAGAACCATCGGCTCTGAAATTGGCAGTCAAAAGATACTTACTTTGATAGTTATAAGAAACACGAGCCAGATAAGACATTAGCGCCCAATCCGAAGCAGTTGTGCCCGTTCCCCACGGATCAATTCTGTTGGCGGCGTTTAGCGTTTTTGGCGTTTCATCGGTTCTGTAATGGCTGGCGCTCATATACGAATTGTTCCAATGAGAAGCTGTGTAAGACGTTCCACCCATCAAATTGAAGCTATGTTCATTAAACGAAATATCATACGTAGCAATATTATCGAAGGTGAGAATTGTGCTGAGCGAACGATTATCTGACGCGGTTCCACCCTGGTTTCTGCCGTAACTCGTTTTTACCGGATCGAGATAAGTGGTTGCGTTATAATAGACTCTGTCAAGCGAATTACTTGATCTGAGTTTGAGATTTTTTAACAGGCTTACTTCCGCCGTAAACGAGCCCAGTAATCGGTTGCTGGTTGAGCGATTGTCTTCGGTTCTTGCCAGGTTCTCAACCGGATGAGTTATGTTGGCTCCGTAAAAATCGTTATGGTATTGTTTTGGATTGGCAGCATCCCAAATCGGCGCATAAGTTGGTGTGTTGATTACCGATAATACAACGCCTGCTCTATTGGCTCCGGTTCCTGAAATAATCCCGTTGTTGGAATAATCAGAATAAGCCAGGTTGGCATTCACTTTCAGCCAATCTCTTATTTGGTTGTCAATGTTGGCGCGAATGTTGTATCTTTTGTAGTACGATACGTTTAATACTCCTTTTTCATCGGTGTAACCGCCCGACAAGAAATATCTCAATTTCTCGTTTCCGCTTGATACGGATAGCTGATAGTTCTGATTCAATCCGGTTCTGTAGGCTTCCTTAAACCAATCTGTTTTATCGGTTAATCCGCCGGGTAAAATCACAGCTTCCAATTCATCCATCAACTCCTTGTATTGCGATGTGTTTAACGATTGCATTTGACGAATCACGTTCGAAACTCCAAGATACGAATTAAAACTTATTTTGGACTGACCGGCTTTTCCCTCTTTTGTCGTAATTAACACCACGCCATTTGAAGCACGCGAACCGTAAATTGCAGCAGAAGAAGCATCCTTTAAAATCTGCATCGACTCAATATCGGCAGGCGCCAAGAAGTTAATATCATTTGTGGGAACGCCGTCAACAACATAAAGGGGGTCGTTGCTC
Organism: uncultured Petrimonas sp.; assembly: GCA_934621705.1. Classification (GTDB taxonomy): domain Bacteria; phylum Bacteroidota; class Bacteroidia; order Bacteroidales; family Dysgonomonadaceae; genus Petrimonas. Next base: position 12,789 of record CAKTUP010000010.1, on the reverse strand, counting down.
GCGGTTATTGATGTATTCCCCCTAACACGAACCACCATTCCTGCTCCCGGCTGGCCGTTTGGTTGAACAACCTGAACTCCGGGTGCCTTTCCCTGAATAGCCTGTGCGGCTGAAATAACGGGGCGCTCCATCAAATCTTGCGTGGAAACACTGGAAACCGCAGTTGTAACATCGCCTCTACGAACGGTTCCGTATCCTATTACGATTAATTCGTCGAGTGTTGCAACATCCTCGTTCATGATTACATTAAGTGTGGTCTGATTGGTAACCGTAATTTCCTGATCGTGATACCCGATATACGAAAACCGCAATACCGATCCTCGCGGAACATTAAGCGAATACCGACCATCAATATCCGTTACCGTCCCGATGGTTGCGCCGGCAACAGAGATATTGGCTCCAATAATAGCTTCGCCGTTCACATCGGTAACAACGCCGCTAACCTGTTGTCCTACTGGTTGGTTTTGCTGTGGTGCAGTGGTAGTAACACTGGCTGTGGTTTCCTGCCCGGCAGCTTTGTGCAAAATGTAGATTTTGTTGTCAATAATCTCGTAGCTTAGGTTGCGCGGAGCCAATAACTTATTAAGCACCGCAGTTACTTCAACTTGATTTGCCCGAATAGACACTACATCGTTCAGATTTACTACTTCTTTGCTGTAAGCTAAAGAGTAACCGGTTTGCTGCGAAATGCTTTCGAGCACCGTTTTCAGATTTTTGTTGCTAAAATTCAGACTTACCTTTTGTGCCGAACTAAGGCTCAGGCAAAAGAACAAAAGGGAACCCAGAATTACAACTCTCCTTTTGAAATGAATTTTTCCCATGTTTTACTGTTAATTAAATTTATAAACTTTATTATTTCTCTCTTAAGTTGTTGGTAAAACCAAGCATTTATCGTCTTATCTCCATATAGTATTAGTTTTTTGAAAATTTAAAATGTCTTATGAGTCAATCTTCACAAAAACGGTATCGTTGTCCAGCGTGAATTTTACCGGAGCTATTTTTTCTAATTCATTCAGAATAAAATCGAGCGGTTTATCTTTCGTAGTCAGTGTAAAACTGTAACGCGCAGCATTAGCGTCCAGCACCCGAAAGCAAACGTCGAAGTGGCGGTCAAGCAAATTCAACGTTTCAAACAAAGGAGTGTCTTGCAGCCGGATGTAATCTTTGCGCCACATCGACTCATCGGTAGATTGACTCAGGTTGGCAATTTTGGCTTCGCCTGTGGTTTTATCGAAAATAAACTTTTGACCAGGTTTTAAGCTGTAGGAATTACCCGAAGAATTGAACAAAACTTTTCCTTCGTCCAGCACCACTTCTATTGCTCTGTCTGTTTTATACGCATTCACATTAAAAGAAGTGCCCAGCACTTTCACCGATGTTTCTCCGGCTTTGACTATAAACGGACGTTTTTTGTTGGACGACACCTGAAAATAGGCTTCGCCTTCCAGATAAACTTTTCTTTTTGTTAACCCGAATTTTTTCGGATACCGGATCTTTGAGTCGGCATTCAGGAAAACTTCGGTGCCATCGTGAAAAAACAGCCTCGCTTTTTCTCCTTTGGGAACATAAACTTCGGCAAATTCGCTCGTGCCAAACAAATCTACTTGCCGGTTGACGTAAAATGTGATTCCGGCCAATAAAATTAACGGCAATAAAACAGCGGCTATCTTTAATGAAATTTTAAAAAAATTTATCTTAGCTATTTTTCGTTCGACAGCCCGTTGGATCCTTTGCGACTGATTCTTATTGGGCACATAATTTTCATCCGATTCTTCTTCCAGCAAAAAAGCGTCTTTGTCCAGCATATCCGACAGATACTGCTGGCCTTCAACGGATGACGAAAACCAATTGACCACTTCGCGTGCATCTTTTGGGGTTGAATTTCCGGAAATTACCTTTTCGATTATTTTTTTTTCGGATGTGTCCATTACTAAAAACGGGCTTTCATTATTGACACACAACCACGAAAAAAGGATGAGTGCGTTAATTTATTTTTTGAAAATACTCCCGAAGAATCTTCACAGATTCCTGATAATGAGACTTTACGGTATGAATGGAAATATCCATCCGATTAGCAATTTCTTGGTTGTTGAGTTTTTCTTCCAGTTTTAAGCGACAAACTTCGCGCTTTTGCGGGGGCAGATTATCGATTCCCCGGTACAAGAAATCGCGAAGTTCCTGTTCTTCCAGTTTTTCGGTAAAATCTTCTGCTTTGACCGTCTCGGTTTGAGCATTGACGTAATTTAATGAAACCGATTCGCGATTATTCCTGAACTGATTCAGGATGTGGTTCTTGATCATCGTATAAAGGTAATTTTTCAGGTTCACTTCTATCTCAATTTTTGCCGATGTCTCCCAAAGTTTTACAAAAATCTGTTGCACGGCATCTTCTGCCATTTCTTCACTCTTCAGGTATTTGAATGCCAGGGCATAAAGATAGGAATGGTATTTTCGGTAAACGGCAGTAAAAGCGTCCTTATCTCTTTTTTTGATTAAAAGAAACAACACATTATCCTCATTTCTATTGTAATCCGGAAAAATTTTCCCCATAGTACGAATATTCTCTCTCTGGGAACAAAAGTAGTGAATTTTGGGTATTGATGTGCAAATTTTCAGAACATTTTAATAACCGTCCTTTTTATCGATACACATCTTTCAGTTCCTTTAGAAGTTTAATGGAGTTAAATAACGCCATTTCTTATTTAATATATTTGCGAAAAAATTAAATAAGACATATCTTTGTTTAAAACTATAAGCGCAATGAAAAATTTTAGAGCAGGACGATATGTCAATCAAGGATTTTACAAGAGTTTTCAGCCCGAATTCATCAACAAACAATTGCATCTTGAGAATATGGAAGTAATGCAATTATTGAGTCAGGCCGACAGAGAACTTGGACGATTGGATATGTTTTCGAAATATATTCCGAATATTGATTTGTTTATCAGTATGCACGTTTTAAAAGAAGCGACTCAAAGTTCTAAAATTGAAGGTACTCAAACAAAAATAGACGAAGCGCTGCTGGATAAAGAAGATATTCCGTTGGACAAGCGCGATGATTGGGAAGAAGTACAAAATTACATTAAAGCGATGGAATGGGCTACGAATGAATTACACAAACTTCCTTTCTCTTCCAGATTAATCAGGGAAACTCACAAGGTTCTTTTGCAAGGCGTGAGGGGCGAGAAAAAACATCCGGGCGAATTCAGAACCAGTCAGAATTGGATTGGTGGCGCAACCATTAAAGACGCCATATTCATCCCCCCCACTCACAATTCTGTCTCCGAGTTGATGAGCGATATGGAGAAATTTTTGCATAACGATGCCATTTTCTTACCGGAGTTATTGAAGATAGGGCTTGTTCATTATCAATTTGAAACCATCCACCCTTTTCTTGACGGCAACGGAAGGGTGGGTAGGTTATTGATTCCCTTATATTTGGTAAGCCAGGAGATTTTGCAAAATCCGATTTTGTATTTATCTGATTTTTTTGAGAAACACAGAAAACTGTATTACGAAAATTTGATGCTCGTGCGAGAAAAAAATGATTTAAACCAGTGGTTTAAATTCTTCTTAGTGGGAATTATTGAAACTGCCAAAAGCGGAATAACAACTTTTGACAACATCCTTCAATTGCAAAAAAACGTAGAACAGGATTTGCAGACGCTGGGAAGCAGAATTGGAAATGCAAAAAAAATAGTGGACTCTTTGTACAATCACCCTGCCATTGATGCCGAAAAAGTTGCCCGGATAGCCGGTATTTCAATGCCGTCGGCTTACAAATTGATATCAGCCTTGGAAGATTTGAATATTTTAAACGAAATAACAGGCGGACAGCGGGGACGACAATATGTTTTTGAAAGATACCTTAGTTTATTCAGATAAGTTAAAACATCTTCACAATCCTTCGGATCCCGCTGACCAGCACGTCCACTTCTTCCCGGGTATTGTACATCGCAAACGATGCACGCACGGTTCCTTCCACGCCCAGACGGCGCATCAACGGTTCGGCGCAATGATGTCCGGTGCGCACGGCAACTCCCATAGTATCAAGCAACACGCCCATATCGTACGGATGGACTCCGTCCACGAGAAAGGAAATTACGCTGCTTTTGTTTTTCGCCGTTCCGTAGATGTTGAGTTTATCGATTGTCAGTAATTGTTGCGTTGCATACTCCAGCAAATCGTGTTCGTGTTTGGCGATATTTTCCATACCGATATCCGATATGTATTTCAACGCGGTGGCCAATGCGGTGGAACCCACGTAATCGGGCGTACCGGCTTCAAACTTGAAAGGGAGCGCGGCAAACGTGGTTTTGTCGAATGAAACGGACGAGATCATTTCGCCGCCACCTTGATACGGCGGAAGTTTTTCGAGCCATTTTTCTTTTCCGTAAAGCACGCCCATTCCGGTTGGGCCATAGATTTTGTGCGATGAGAAGACCAGAAAATCGCAATCCAGTTGTTGAACATTCATCGGAACGTGTTGCACCGATTGAGCCGCATCAATCAACACGGGAACATTGTGTCGATGCGCAATTTCGATAATCTTTTCAATAGGATTTATCGTGCCCAGCACGTTGGAAATATGGGTTATCGAGATCAGTTTCGTGCGCGAAGAAATCAACTTTTCAAGTTCGTCAAGCATCAATTCACCTTCGTCCGTGATGGGCAACACTCTTAGTTTTATTCCCGAAATCGATTCCTGCAACTGCCACGGAACAATATTGGAATGGTGTTCCATAGCGGAAATAATGACTTCGTCACCGGGTTGGCAGAATTCACGACAAAACGAAGAAGAAATCAGGTTGATAGCCTCGGTGGTTCCCCGAGTGAAAACAATTTCGTTCACTGATGTCGCACCGATAAATTCCTGCACCGTTCGTCTTGATGCTTCGTGCTCATCCGTAGCTGCCTGGCTCAAAAAATGCACGCCGCGATGCACGTTGGCATTCACGGAATAGTACATTTCCTGAATTTTATCTACCACGCATTTCGGTTTTTGGGTGGTAGCGCCGTTATCAAGATAAACCAACGGTTTACCATGCACCTGGCGTGATAAAATAGGGAAATCGGAACGTATGTTGTTGATGTTCATTGTGGGTTGCGGGTTACGGGATGCGAAATACGAGGTTTGACGTTGAACTATTCAACTTTCGCACTCAAAACTCATAACTTATAACTATTTACATACATTGCAATTTCCGCAACGCATAAGTTCACCCCTGAATCGTTTGTTGATGAGCTGTACAAGCCTGTCTTGAAGCGATTCGATGCGGATCAAATCAACCACATCCTGCGTAAAAGCCACCATCAATAGCAGGCGGGCTTCTTCTTTGGGAATTCCGCGTGCCTGCAGGTAGAACATCGCATCCTGATCGAGCTGTCCGGTAGTTAAACCGTGCGAACATTTCACGTCATCGGCGTAAATTTCGAGCTGCGGTTTCGAGAACATTTTGGCATCTTCCGATACACACAGGTTTTTATTGTTCTGGTATGCCAGCGTTTTCTGAGCGTCTTTCTCTACCAGGATTTTTCCACAGAAAACACCTGTGGCTCTGTCGTCGAGGGCGTATTTGAACAATTCGTTGCTGTGGCAATTGGGAACTGCATGATCGAGAAACGCAAAATTGTCAACATGCTGCTCTTTGTCGCTGATGGCAAGACCGCCGATGTGCGCTTCGGCATGCTCGCCCAACAGGCGGAAGCGATAATTGTTGCGCGTGAATCCGTTGTGCAGCGTTATGCCCGATGCGGTTATGTTTGTATTTTCTTTCTGTTCCGAAAAGAAGTTGTTTATTTTCTTTACTTTTTCCGAATTTTCTTCCAGTTCGTAAAAATCCACCTGAGCGTCTCTATCGGCAAATATTTCAGCTACTTGCGTAACCACAAACTGAACTTCATCCACGGTATGATCACAAACAAGCAGCTTAACCTGAGCGTTTTTCTCCGCGATAATAAGGATGCGTCGGTTCACGTTTAAATCGACACCACCCCGGAGAATATTGATCAATTGAAGCGGTTTTTCTATGATCACGTTTTCGGGAACGTAAATCACAAAACCGTCCTGGGTAAACATGGTGTTGTAGGCCACCACACCGTTGTCGGAATAATCGGCAATCTGCGCGTAATACTTGTTGAAAATATCGGTATGCGTTTCCGAAAACCTCTGCAAACTTCCTACAAAAACTCCTTCTGGCAGCGGCGCCTGAGGCTCTCCGTTGGAATAAAACCGGTCGTTTATCAGGAAATAAACGTTGGTGTTGAGGTTGGGCACATCGCATTTGAATGCTTCGTACGGATTGACGGGAATGGGAATGTTCCGCAGGTTCAAGCCCAAATCGCCGTCGAATGCTCGGGAAACATCGGTATGTTTGTAATCTTCTAATTTTGAAGTAGGAAAACCTGATTTACTGAACGCTTCAAAGGCGGCATCGCGATGGCGATTTAGTCCGGCAACGGAGTTCGCATCGAGTTCACTTCTGTAATCGTTGAATAAATCGATATATTGTTGTTCAATCATTTCTTTTTTGTTACCCCCTGCCCCCTGAAGGGGATTGTGGATTATATAATTGTTAATATTTTGACTTTTGCGAGTTGGAACCCGCAGTTCCCGAAAGTCCCCTTTAGGGGATTAGGGGTTGTTTACGGATTAACGAGCCAGTCGTAACCTTTGTCTTCGAGTTCGTGAGCCAGCTCGGGGCCACCGGTTTTGATGATTTTGCCATCGTAAAGAACATGAACCACGTCGGGTTCAATGTAATCGAGAAGCCGCTGATAGTGAGTAATCACAAGCGCAGCTTTATCCGGTTTGTGCAAAGCGTTTACGCCGGCTGCCACAATACGCAGAGCGTCGATATCGAGGCCGGAATCGGTTTCGTCAAGAATAGCCAGCGTTGGGTCGAGCATGGCCATTTGGAAAATTTCGTTCCTTTTCTTTTCTCCACCCGAAAAGCCTTCATTCACGGAGCGGCTTACCAACTGGCTGTCAATGCCCAATAATTCGCGCTTGTCGCGCATCAGTTTCAGGAAATTAGAGGCCGATATTTGCTCTTCGCCTCTGTATTTACGCTGTTCGTTCAGCGCGGCGCGCATAAAATTAACCATACTCACGCCCGGAATTTCGATGGGATATTGGAAACTGAGGAAAATACCTTCTTTGGCGCGATCGGCAGGATCCATATCCAGCACCTCGTTTCCTTTGAAAAGAATGCTTCCGCGCGTTACTTCATATTTTGGATTTCCGGCAAGAACCGAAGCCAACGTGCTTTTTCCCGATCCGTTGGGGCCCATAATGGCATGAATTTCGCCTTCGTTTACTTCCAGATTAATACCTTTCAGGATTTCTTTATTCTCTACAATTGCATGCAGATTTTTAATTTTCAATAAATTAGCCATATATAAATCATTAAAAAAGCGGCGACAACTGTTGTACCGCTTGCATATTCTTACTTGTGGTTTCTATTTCTGTATAAAGTTGCTAAGTGAATAACAATTTTTTCCGATAATTGTTTGATATTTTCTTGATGGAGAGTCTTTAACATTATTTCACCGGACGCTGCTTGTCTTTCTCTTCCATTTTCTCGGCCAATCTTTCCTCTTCTTGTTCCAAAGCGTGGTTTTCGGTGATAATGGTATCCGCTTCTTTTATTTTTTTGAAAAGTTCCGAAGCGAAAACAAATTCGTTCAACTTTTCGTTTTGAGCGTCCATTATCTTATCTTTCGATCCCTGCCATTCCAAAATACCTTCGTTCAGGAAAATAATATTGTCGCCGATGTTCATTACCGAGTTCATATCGTGCGACACAACTATGGAAGTAATCCCAAAATCGTCCGTGATATCCGAGATCAGTTCATCGATAAGCTGCGCCGTTTTCGGGTCGAGGCCGGAGTTTGGCTCATCGCAAAACAGGTACTTGGGATTCAATGCAATGGCACGGGCAATGGCCGAACGCTTCATCATTCCGCCCGATATTTCAGACGGATACAGATCGGCAGCGTGCGAAAGATTTACCCTTTCCAGGCAAAACTCGGCACGCTTTCTTCTTTCGCGAACGTTCATCCTCGAAAACATATCGAGCGGAAACATCACGTTTTCGAGCACCGTTTTTGAATCGAACAACGCCGAACCCTGAAACAGCATTCCCATATCGCGGCGCAAACGCTTCATTTCCCTGATTTTCATATCGGTAATGTTGCGCCCGTTGTACCTGATATCGCCGGAAGTAGGCTGTATCAATCCGATAAGGCATTTCAGGAAAACGGTTTTGCCCGAACCGCTCTTCCCAATGATCATATTTACCGCTCCCTTTTTAAAGGAAGTAGTAATATCGTCGAGAACGATCCGACCTTCGAATTCTTTTATTAAGTTTTTTACCTGGATCATACTTAGACAATAGACTGTTAGACATCAGACCGCTTCGCTATCAGATTTCAGACTTGAAATGATGCTCCGTAACACGCGTCAATCGCAAAATACTTCCATCACCCTTCACCCGGCATCCATCTTTTCTACCCCATTACCAATTGCGTGAAAACCAAATCGGCAGCTAATATTAAAATATTGTTGATAACCACGGAATCGGTGCTTGCCTTTCCCACTTCCAGCGACCCGCCTTTGACGTTATATCCGTAATATGCGGAGACCGAAGCGATTATAAAGCCGTATATCACCGATTTCAGGATGGAAGTCCAAACGAAACTTTCCCGAAAGAAAAACTGAATACCGTAAATGTAGGTGGAAACCGGCGGAGTGCCCGTGAAAAGACAGATTACGTATCCGCCAAACAGCCCCAGAAACATACTCATTGCCACCAAAACGGGCATGAAAAACACAAATGCCGAAACTTTGGGCATTATCAGGTAATTGGCGGAATTTACACCCATAATCTCCAGGGCATCAATCTGTTCGGTGACACGCATTGTTCCGATTTCGGACGCAATGTTGGAACCCACTTTTCCCGATAAAATCAAACACATGATGGTGGATGAAAATTCCAGCAGAATAATTTCGCGCGAAACCACTCCGACCGTAAAGCGCGGCAAGAGCGGCGAAGCCACGTTTATGGCAATCTGCATAACAATGACCGCTCCTATAAAAAAGGAGATAATCATTACGAGCCATATGGAATTGACTCCCAGCTTGTAAACTTCCTTCGAAAATTCTTTAAAAAATTCGCGAATTCTGTCGGGCGGCGCCATCACTCTTTTCATGAGTTCGACGTACTTGCCGACATTCTCCAAAGAACTCACTATACTCATACACGGGAGTTGTTATTTACGGCAAAGATACTGAATGTTTTTTATTTTGAAGATTTGTTACTCCAAACTAATGGAAATTTTTATTTGCATTATCTTTGCCGAATGTACGAATACAACGACAAAGAGCTGGGAAAAATCATCGTAAAACCCAATATTCGGGCAAAAAGGATTATTGCCCGAAGAAAAGCCGAACACATTTTGCTGACCGTCCCTTCCGGATTTAAACTGAAAAGATTGCCATCGGTTTTGGATGAAATGCGTCCGCGATTGATAAAAATAAATCCGGCTAAAAGTCAACTGATTACGGAAGATTCAGTTATCGAAACATTCTCGTTCACGGCAAGATTATCGAGAACACATTTGGTAGATAACGTAAAAATAAGACTGAAAAACGGCGATTTAACCGTTTTCATTCCCCTGAATTTCGATTTGGAAAGTGACGATTCGCAACACATTGTAAAAGAGATGATAAAACACGCGATGCGGCACGAAGCGAAACGCATTTTGCCCCAAAAGACACTTGCTTTCGCCAAAAAGTTCAAGTTGCAGGTTAGTGATGTAAAGATCAACAAAAGCGTATCGCGCTGGGGAAGTTGTTCGCGCAAAAAAAGCATCAATTTTTCTTTGTATCTGATGTTGCTGCCGGAAAAGTATATCGATTACGTGGTACTTCACGAGCTGGCTCACACGGTGGAATTGAATCACAGCGAAAAATTCTGGAAACTGCTGAGTGAGTTTTGTGGTGAAGACGCCAGGAAACTGAGCAAAGAAGTAAAGGAAAACACGCCGGAGGTTTATTCGCTGCTGGCACCGTCGTCGTAGAGACGCGATTTATCGCGTCTGATATTGGCGTGACTTAGACGCGATAAATCGCATCTCTACAAGTCCTTCAACATTACGTCGTTTGATGATTCGTAAATGCACATCCGGGTATCCATCAGGGCATCCCAGTGCCGGGCAAAATCGCCTTCCACATCTATCAAAAAATCTTCGGAACCTTCTTTGTCTATCTGCTCCATCAGATCGTTAACCGTCAGCAGATTGATATCCAGAGCCGGTTGATATGCCATAACGCGATCGTCTTCGGGAGTGGGAGTCGGCAAAATTATCTGAAGTTTGTGGAGTTCGTCAATAATATCGTTTGTCAGCTTGATGGGGACTTTGCATTTCATCGAAATCTGGTCGGCAGTCAGCGGAGTTTCACCCTCGGCAAACCGCTTCACGATTACCGATGCGATCATAAGGATAAAGAAATCGCGAAAACGCCGGCTGATGTTTTTCGTTTCCCTGTCGAAAGAAAACTTCCGCACATTTTGAGCCGAAAAAGACAATTCAGCGCCAATCAGCACAATAAACCACGACATCTGTACCCATAACAACAACAGCGGTATGGCGGCAAAAGCTCCGTAAATGGCGTTGTATTTCGCTATCCACAACTGCCCGTTCAGGTAAACCATCTGAAAAAGCTGAATGGCAATACCGCCAATAATCCCGCCGATCAATGCGCTGGACCATTTTACCTTTGTGTTGGGCATAAACCGGTACAACAGCGTTAACGTGATGATCATCACCAAAAAAGGAAGGATATTCAACACTTGCGTTACCACCGGGTCGAGAATGTAGCTGAATTTATCGAATGGCCCTGTGGAAGCCTGTATAAGAGCCGTAAGGCTGTAATTGAGTACCGCGAAAATGGGCAAAAGGAGAACCAGGGCGAAATAATCCACCGCCCTTCGTTGAATGGAGCGCCCTTTCTTAACGCCCCAAATGCGATTGAAACTGTTCTCAATATCGGAGAACAGCAAAATAATGGTGTATAATAGCAAAATGATCCCGACTCCGGCAAAAACTCCGCCCTGAGCGTGTTTCAACGAATTATTTACCAGCTTTATAAGGGTTTCGATGGTGAACGTAGTGGTTTCGGTAATGGTAAGGTCGGTGCTTAACGAGTCCGGCTTTTGCACGGTACTTACGATGTTTATTTCCTGATCGGCAGTTATCGATTCCGATATATCGATAATGGTGTCTGTGGTCATTTTCGATTCAGGCAAAGCAGCCACTATTTCCTTGTTGTCGCTTCCGTTGAAAAAGTCGAAAATCTGGCTTTCCAGAATTTTTTCGAATCCGAAACCGCGGGCAATAGCAAACAAAACGGCCAGCATCGGCACAAGAGACAAGATGGTGCGATAAGTCAGCGACCGTGAACTGGCGCCCAGGTTTTGCTCCTGCACACCTCTAACGGTGAGCATGATGACTTTAAGAACGTTGTATGAAACATTCCTTTTGTTGGAGAAGTTTTCGGGATTCAGCCGCCAGATATCGTAAGTGAGAAAGTGAATCCATTCTTTTATTTTAAGGCTGACTCTTTCAATTAATCCCGGTTTATCTTCCTCTTCCTGTTTCGAAACTCTTTTTTTTCTTTTCAACATACAGTCAACATAAAAAAGCAGCCGGTCTGTAAGCCGGGTTCTGTATTCCGCGAACGGAATGTTTGTCATTTATCTGCGAAACGATGTCGCCACCGCTCTTTAGCGGCCTACCCCCCGGCATCGGGCGAGCAACCCTACATATCCGGTATACATGGCCTTACAACCCATAAGACGTACGGCACACCGCATTGCTGCGGCATCCGGTGAGCTCTTACCTCACCTTTTCACCCTTGCATCGCGATCTCACGAGAAAACGACGCGGTTATTTTCTGTTACGCTACTCTGCCCTCGCAGACAGCTTCCCGTTAGGAAATATGGCGCTCTGCGTTGCCCGGACTTTCCTCCCCAACATTAAATGATGGAGCGACAAACCGACCTGCTGCGAATGCAAAAGTAATACTAAATTTTTGTTTAGACGTTAGATTATAAGATTTTAAGACATATAGGCGGTTTAATTTTCTCTATCAACTTTCATTAAAAGAATTGAATTTAAGTATTTTTTATTACTTTTGAGGTTCAGTAACTCTAAAAACAGTATTTGGTGCAACCTTCGTCTGAATATAAAGTTCAATTTGAAGAAGCGTATATTTCCTACTATTCGCGCATGAAGCGCTTTGCCCGGGAATACGTTATCCGCGAGGAGGATGCCGAAAATATTGTACACGATATATTCACAGAACTTTGGGAGAAGAAATTGGAGTTTATTTCTCACATTAACCTCAACGGATATATTTTTGTAATACTGAAAAACAGGTGTATCGATTTTCTTCGCCGAAAGACTACTGAGCAGTTTGCTATGAACAAGATGCAGGAAGAGTATCTTCAAACACTGAAGCTGAAATTTGAATCGCTGGAATCGCTGGACAATAAACTACTTTCTGAACCCGATATCGATACTATCATTCAACATGCCATAGACAGCTTGCCTGAAAAATGCCGCCAGATTTTCGTGATGAATAAAATTGACGGAAAAAAGCAAAAACAAATTGCCGAAGAACTCAATATTTCTGTAAACACCGTGGAAAGCCAAATGGCAATTGCCTACAAGAAATTAAAAGAAGCGTTAAAAGACTACTCTCCATTGTTAATTTTCTTTTTT
>CAKTUP010000009.1 GCA_934621705.1 uncultured Petrimonas sp. | reverse complement strand
AGTTCTTCCCGTTCAAAATAAACCATCTTCCCGCTTGGCTTATAGTGCGGAATGGCACACGCCGATGTGAGTTTGTAGAGATAGCTTTTCGAAAAGTTGAGAAACGCGCACGCTTCTTCGAAACTGAGAATCTTTTTTGTCTGATACAGGCTCTTTTCTAACTGTTGGATGCGTTGCTCCAAAACTGTTGTTGAATTTTCCATTTGTTTTTATTTTTATAGATGAATACAAATGGGTCTGCATACCCTTGTTTTTGTAATTACAAGGGCAAAAGTAGAGGATGAAAAGCAGGGGTGTAATTGACAATGGTTGAGTTATCAACCTATTCTCAATGATTTTTCAGTTCTTTGAGGTACTTGTCGATGATTTCCGAACCTTTCGGCGAGGAATCTTTTAATTCGGTTTTGGCGGAAGATAAATCTGTTTGGGTAAGTGGATTGTTTTTTCCGGAGGAAAGAAACAGGCGGTTTTTATCGATAACTGCTTGCCAATTGCGGTTTATCAGGCTGCGGTCGTCCAAAGCGGAGAAGAAATATACCAACAATCGGTTGTTGCGTGATTTTAGTGGCCGGGCAAGTGTGCAGGACAGAATGTTTTCAAATGTTTCGGTTGCAATGCTTTTGGTAAATACACGGGCTTCGTTTAAACAGTTCGTCAAGAATTCAATTTGTCCGGGTGTGAGGTGGTGCTCAAAGATGGATTTCGTTTCTAATGCGGTCAAAGCCTGTGCAGGTTGTTCTTTGGGCAATTGCGATTGCAGGTAGGCAATGTATTCGGTTAAATAAACGGATGAAAGAATACCGGAGAAGTATGGAATTTGTTCATCGTAAATGGTGTTGTCGTTTTTCAGTTGTTCGAAACTTAACGGCAACTGTTCGGAGTTCCCATACTTTTTTCTTTCATCGGGTGAAAGCGATTCGATAAACGTACTTTCCCATAACACGTTTTTCAAATCGGAGAAATTGGTGATGATATGCAGGATAGGATATTTGTCGTGAAGTTCGATAAGTTCAAGGGATGAATTGTAAATTTCTTCCTCGATGTGGGAATACAAAGTCTTTTTATCCCAATACTCAGATTTTAAACCAAAAAGATTGATGGCTTTTTTTAACCGATACGAGGTGTATTGGTTTACGATTTGCTGAAGGCGGAGAAAAGTTGATTCCATAAATTATTCCGGAAAAGCATTATCGGCAAAAATAACGATAAAATGGAAAATATCAGGAATTTATTCTTTAAATTATTATCTGACCGTTAAAGATGCTTAAAGTTTTTGTTATTTTGATTTGGGCGCCCCTTTGGCGCCCCTAAGAAATACAAAGGGCTGCAAATCAACAGATTTACAGCCCTTTGGAGTACTCGGAGCGGGACTTGAACCCGCACAACCGTAATGGTCACAAGATTTTAAGTCTTGCGTGTCTACCATTCCACCATCCGAGCAGACCTTGAGCGGAAAACGAGACTTCCCGATAAGAATCGGGATAAACTTCTCGTCTCTCAATGAAGAGAAAAATTCCACTTTTGAGCGGAAAACGAGATTTGAACTTTCTATTTGATACCGCTTATTTATGGCGCTTTAATGTCCTATGAAAAATTAAATGTAGCAATAATGTAGCAAGTTAGTCGTTTTTGTTTGAAATCTTAAAGAAAAACAATCGCTTCAACTCTTGAGTGCAAAAGTACAATATTTTTGAACGACAACAAACATTTTTGAATATTTTTTATTTCTAATCTAAGGTTCAATATTTTAGCAAAACACACAATTTTTAATTGCTACATTTTTAGTGCAAGGTGCAAACGTATATATATTAATACGTTTGCACCTTGCACCAATGGCAATTAAATTGCTATTAAACTTTACACTAATTTCATGCTGCGCATTGATTTCTAAAAAAATGTTTAGAATCTAGTTGAATTCTGTGTTCACTAATCTTTTCATTAAAACACATATCTACACAAATTATTATTTGATACATTTATAAGTCTTGGGTGATAATTCACAATACTTATACATATGAAAATTTCCGGAATCTTTCCTTTTCTACCGGAATCTATCCATAAAATATGGTCAACTAACAAATTACCAATCTATAACTTTGTAAAAATTTTAAACTATGAAGGTAAATATCGACAAAATTCGAGCCCAACGTTCATACTTAAATTTGAATCAAGAAGTAGTAGCAGAAAGTTTGGGATATTCGAAAAGCCGTTATGCTGAACTGGAAAAGGATTCTTCCGGATGGAAAATTTCTGATGTTGATAAGATAGCAAGAATATTAAAAACATCTCCATTAGACTTACTTTCAATTGATATGGAGGATATTGTTAATGGATTAATTAATTATCCTTTTATTTATATGTTGTTAGCACTTTTTAGTTCTAACAAGGAATTAACCAGAAAACTCACTGTTGACAGTAAAAAATTTCAGGAAAATATTTTCTCACATTTATTTAACTTATAGCTCATAATTTATATGGAAACTCCTAAAAGTGCGGAAGTAATTGTAATAGACAGCGCAATTTTCAAAGAAATTATCCGTAAGCTGAATATCATCGAAGGGCATGTTATACGTTCGGCAGAAATCTTTAAACAAGTGGATCAGGATATGCTTCAAATGACTTCGCGTGAAGTGATGAATACATTAAAGATATCAGAATCTACTCTTTATAGGTGGCGCACAAACAATTTAATTTCTTATCAGTACACAGATAAAGGAAATGTCCTATTCTCTTACAGCCAACTTTACAGGGCTATTTATAACGGTATTGTCACCGTTCGTCAGATTGAGAAGAAAGATCTGCTGGCTGCAATGACCGCTTTCAAAGACGAAGTAATCCGTAAATCCATTGCCGGGAAATTATGATTACCAAAGAAGATATACTGAATAAGACCAACAACGGTTACGAGATATTCCGGCATTATATACCCATCGAATTTAAGCCCGGTAAAAATTTCAAAAACCCCTTCTATGATGATAAACGACCATCGTGTAACGTTTATTTTGATAGGCGTATGTCTCAGTTCAGAATCAAGGACTTCGGGAATGAAGATTTTAGTGGAGATTGCTTCTCTTTCGTTGCTGCCATAAAAGGGATGGATGTGCGCAACGATTTCGGACAAATTTTGCAACTGATCAATGATGAACTGCATTTGGGATTGAACGATAACCAGCAAGATGTTTCCTTAATGATAACACAAAAAACAAAAAAACTCAAATCTATTTCTGCGGAATCCAATCGAAAGAAAACCGATAAATTGTTTACCACCATTGAAAAACCCTTCACCGATAAAGAACTTGCTTTCTGGAGCGAATACGGAGTTTTATCCGAAATGCTGAATCGCTTTAAGGTAAAATCACTCCAAAGTTACTCATCAGTTAATGCCGACCGGAAAAACTTCACCATCGAAAGTTCGCTGCATGAGCCGGTTTTTGGCTATTTCGGAAAAAATCACATTAAATTATACCGCCCGTTTTCAACCCTACGTTTTCTTTATGGCGGAACCCTACCAGATAATTACTGCTTCGGACTGGAACAATTACCCAAT
The DNA here is from genome assembly GCA_934621705.1 of uncultured Petrimonas sp. Taxonomy (GTDB): domain Bacteria; phylum Bacteroidota; class Bacteroidia; order Bacteroidales; family Dysgonomonadaceae; genus Petrimonas. Next base: position 21,284 of record CAKTUP010000009.1, on the reverse strand, counting down.
CGCGGTAGTATGTTATTCATAACCGGTGGGGAAAAAGACGTAATGAGTCTTTCTGTCAGAGGATTTAATGCCATTTGCTTTAACAGCGAAAGCTCCGCAATCCCTTCTAACTTGATTGAGCGATTACGCCATCGTTTCAGACACATCATTTTGTTGTACGATACCGATACAACCGGATTGGAGATGTCGGCCAAGCGTGAAGAGGAACTTTCCCGTTACGAAGTTAAACGCATGGTATTGCCGTTGTCGGGAGAAAAAAGCGAAAAGGATATTTCAGATTATTTTAAAGCAGGAAACACAAAAAACGATTTCAACCGTTTGCTGATGCAATTGCTGGCATCGATATACGACGAGACCATGCTGCTGATGCAATCGTGTGAAGTTGATTTAAATAATCCCCCACCCAATATGAACAATATTATTACCATTAATCAAGTACCCGTTGGAACCGCAGGTAATCTGCTCTGTCTCACGGGAGGAGAAGGAACGGGAAAAAGCAACTTTACCGGAGCCATCATAGCCGGAACACTTGCAACAGATGCACCTGTGGACACACTTGGGTTAAATGTTGAAGCCAATAATGACGGTAAAGTTGTTTTGCTGTATGACACTGAACAATCGGAAATCCAATTGCATAAAAATGTCCGCCGTATTCTCAATAGGGCCGGACAACGTGAAAAACCCAATTGGCTCAAAGCATTTTATCTGACTGCCATGTCCCGAAAAGAACGGTTGATTTCCATTCGTAACAGTATAGATTACTATTTCCATCGATTCGGCGGGATTCATTTAATTGTGATAGACGGTATTGCAGATTTGATTCGCTCCGCCAACGATGAAGCGGAAAGTATAGCCATCGTAGATGAATTGTACCGGCTGGCCGATATTTATAAAACCTGCATCCTTTGCGTGCTTCATTTCGTACCCAACGGCATCAAACTCAGGGGCCATATCGGTTCCGAGTTACAACGCAAAGCGGCAGCCATTCTTTCTGTCGAAATAGACGACAATCCCCGCTTGTCGGTCGTTAAAACGCTTAAAGTGCGTGACGGTAGCCCGCTTGATGTTCCCATTATACAATTTAAGTGGGACGATGAGAAAGGGATGCACGTTTACGGAGGTGTAAAATCGAAAGAGGACAAAGAAAAACGCAAAATCGATGAATTGACCGCTGTTGCCAAAGATATTTTTCGCTCTAAGCGGTTTTTAACCTACAATGAATTGTGCGCTAAAATTGTCGGACACATGGAAACGAGTGAGCGAACGGCCAAAAGCTACATCAAATATATGAGAGAACAGCAAATCATCGCCAAAGATACCGATACCGGTTCGCTCCATTTAGCGTTAATTCCATAACATCAGAATGTATCGCGATCAACTTGAAATATGGTTAGAGAGAATTACCGAACGATTGGAAGTCATCGAAAAGAAAATCGACCGGATGCAAAAGCACAATTCGTGTCTTGAAGGCGATAAGTTGATGGATACGCAAGATGTGGCCACATTGTTGAAAGTAACGCCACGCACCATTCAGCGGTGGGTAAAAAAAGGAACGCTGAAATCTTTGAAAATTGAGGGGTGCTGCATGTTTTTGGAAAGCGAGGTTCATCGGTTCATTCGTTACGATTATAACAGTTAAAATGAAAAATAAGACAAGAAAAAAACAGAACAATTTTATCGTAAATGTTCTGTTAAATATAAGAACGATTAACCTATACATCGAAAGGTAAAAGTAATTTTAGTGTTCGCTCGGAAGATAAATTACTTTGTCGAAAGTTGAGACAAACACTTTGAAAACCTCGTGTTGAAAATCCGAATACGTGATTTTCTGTTTATACAGGATATTCTCATCGTTTTTCTTCTTGGTTAATCCCGGATACGACGAAATATCGTCCACAAAATTGCCGTTTGTTCCGAAAACTAAAAACTCTTCATTTTTGATGTGTTTCAAGTACCACACCTGAAAGTCTTCTTTGCGGACTTTCTGAAGCATTTGAGCCGAAACGATGACATCGTAAAACCAAAAGCACTTTTCGTTATTGGCGACATCAAGCGTGCCATCAGTCAGGTGATAGCCAAACACGTATCTGTGATAGTTTTCGGTACATACATGCTCTGAATAAAGCTGATTGCAATTTGTTGTTTTCATAATCGATAATTTTCTAAAGATGAATACTGATTTTTTGCTTTGTCCTCCGAAGGGTTGGGGATGATTGAGTGCAAGGTTTTTTCGGAAAAATACTACCCGGAACAATGTACAGGTGTGGAGATTTTTTCAAAAACCAAAAGGCTTGACCTTAGCACGTATCAGCCAAATCCTTTATCTTTGCCAAAAATCAGGTAAATCCCACAAAACTAAAATTTTCACGCAGATGGAGTGTTAGTTAGCTAATTTTTACACCGCTCTATCTTCTTTCCGGCATGGTGACAACTTTTGCATCCTGATTTACTTCGGTTTTCTCCTCGTGTTGATCCACAGGCTTCAACGACACCGCAATTTTCCTGTCCAATTCCGATAACTGGCTTTTGAGCGATTTTAGTTCATCTTCTTTTCGCCACTCCCCTTTGACGATATTTTGCAGAACCGGCACATCCACCGATAACTTTTCCAGTTCCCGCTTGTGATTTTCCGTCACCTTGGGGATGCGTTCCAACGCATTCAGAAAGTTGAGCGACGCCAGTTTCGGGTCTTGCGCCACGTGTCCGTTGTTGTAGGTATATTTGATGCCTGACTGTCCCACAATAAAGAAACGGTTATCGATAAACTCGAAGTTATCTTTCATCGATGCTTCACTTTTGGCTGTAATCGTAAAACCGTACAACTCGCCGATGGGAATGTGTTCTTCTTTGGTACGCAGGCGTTCAGCGTATTCGTTCAGTTTTTCACCGATCGCTTTCACGTCGTTTGACGCTGCACCTTTGATTTGGATAGGATTCTGCGTCTGACCGCTTGAGTCAACCGTTACTCTTTCTTTAAATAATCGGTAATCCTCCTGTGCCTCCGCCACCATCTGGCTGTGGTGTTCGATGGAACGGGTAATCTTTGCCAATTTGCTTTCTGACTCTTGCTTGTCGCGCCCGAAACTCTTGCGTTCGCTTTCCAGTGCAGTTATTCTCTTTTCAAGTTTGGCTTTTTCCAATAAATCGGTATTGCCCGATAAAATCGCCACGTATTCCGAAAAGTTCATTCCCGATTTTTCGTCCATCGAACCTTCATCGATGGTTCGTACACCTACTTGATTGTTTTTTATTTGATTGATAAAAAGCTGCTTGTTGTGCAACAGGTTGAATTTGTAGCTGTCGAGCGATTTTTCCACCGCATAAATTATCACATCCACTTTATCGTCCGCATACAATTTGGCAACTTCATTGCCTTTGCGGACTGCGCGCCCGTTGCGCTGTTCCAGTGATGCGGGAACCCACGGCGAATCCAGGTGATGTACGGCCACTGCCCGCTGTTGCGCGTTCACGCCCGTTCCCAGCATATCCGTGGAGCCGAACAGGATGCGGACAAAGCCGTTGTTCATCGCTTCAATCATTGATTTCTTGGCTTTTTCGTTCTTACACTCCTGAATAAAACGGATTTCATGCGACGGGATACGGTAATCTTCCACCAGTTTGCGCTTAATTTCCGAATACACGTTCCACTCTCCGCCGGGTTTGTATGTGCCCAAATCGGAAAAAACAAATTGTGTACCTTTGTGTGTGTCGTGTTTTTGATAGTAATCGTTCAACAATTTGGCGCAATGCGACGCTTTGTTATCGATGTGGTCTTCGTATCCGGGACTTATCATCCGCATATCCAGGCTCATTTTCCGGGCGTAATCGGTGGCGATAAGCATTTTGGCTTTCTCTTCGCTCTCGGAAAGTGGCGCCCGTCCCAATAGCGTGGCATCACCATTTTTGGCAAACTCTACCAATTTTTGGATAAATTCTTCCTGCTGGGGCGTGGGCGGTATGTTGTGAAGCATCTCGTTCTTTTTGGGTCGGTCGATACCAATATCTTCCGCCGTTTGGTAATCGCAGATTTCGGAATAGAAGGCAGCCAGCTCGGGCACTTTGATAAAGTAGCGAAAACGCTCTTTCTGCACTATCTCGTTGGTAACGGAAAACTCATAATCGGCGGTTTTCTTGGCATAGATGGCCGCCCATGCGTCAAAGGTGTTAATACCTTGCTTTTCCATTGCCTGCGGGCGCAGGTACTTGAAAAGCAGGTACAGCTCCGTCAGGGAATTGGTGATGGTGGTTCCCGACAGGAAGGTGGCTCCCAAATCTTTGCCTGTGCGTTCCTGTATGGTACGCACGGCAAAAAGCATATTCAAAGCGCGTTGTGAACCTTCGGGATTTCCCAGCCCCGCCACGCGCGAATGTCGGGTGTTGTACATCAGGTTTTTGAATTTATGTGATTCGTCCACAAACAGGTGATCGATTCCCATCCGTTTGAAATCTGCCACACCGTCCTTGCGGCTCTGAATTTCATCGGTTAACAGCAAGAGCTTCGCTTCGAGGTTTTCCTTGCGCTTTTCCGCACCGCGCAACATAAATCCCGACACGTCCTGTCCCTGCGAACGCAACACATCGAGATTTTCATCCACCGCATCCAGTTCTTTCTGCAGAATGGCGTGTTGCACTTCGGGAGACTGAGGTATCATCCCGAATTGATCGTGTGTTAAAATTACGCAGTCCCAATCGTTGTTTTTGATGTCGTTAAAGATGCGCACGCGCTTGTCGGGCGAAAACTCGTTCTTGCCCGGATACAGGATGCGGGCGTTGGGATAGGCGTTGCGAAACGTATCGGCAATCTCGTGCACATTGGCTTTCAAGGCGACGATCATCGGCTTGTTGGCCAACCCCAGCCGTTTCATCTCGTAAGCGCCCACGCACATAATCAGCGTTTTTCCTGTTCCTACCTCGTGGTCGCAGATGGCTCCGCCGTTCTGCTTAATCATCCATATCGCATCTTTCTGGCTGGAATATAAGTCGTCGATATTCAGGTTTTTCAGGTTTAAATCGGGAAGGGTTTGCCGGCTGCCGTCGTACTTGGGTTTCACGAAACAGTTAAACAACCGGTTGTAGCGTTCGGAAAGTTTGTCTTTAAACGCTTGCGGCTGTTTCCACAGCCAATCGGTGAAACCGGTACGGATTTCTTCGATTTTGCTGTTGGCTAACTGAATGGCTTCTCCGTCGCGTACTTTTACTTTTTTGGTTTCTCCCGTTTTTTTGTCGATACCGTCCACCGGTTTGCTGATATCGGGAACGGTGTTGTGCAGGGCGTGTTTGAGTAAGTTGATGCCATCGTAGGTGCGATAATAACCCCTTACGGCATACTTATCGTAAATTAACGCGTTGCGGCTGCCGGCTTGCACGGAATATTCATCGGCCGACGATGCGAAATGGATATGGATATCGACGTCAAAAAAGTCACTCGCAAACTGACTATACACTTTGGCAGGTATCCAGCGCTCGCCCAGGTTGAAATCCAAATCCGCAAAGGCAATGGGCGTGGGAACGGCATCGTTAAGTGCTGCCAGGCTTTCTTTGATTTCGGGGCTGTTCTTATCGGGATTTAGCGATATCCACGAGTTTATCTCGTCGATTTTTTCGATAACGTTTCCCGCGACAAACTTATCGGCGGTTTCGTAGTTTCCTGAAAGGGGATTGAAGTAAATCCGGCCACGCAAAGCTTCCAGTAACTCGCTTTCTTCGGTTTCTTCCAGCAGCGATGCCATATAGGAAAGATGTACGTATCCGTATTTATTGAGCGATGCGGACAGCGCTTCGTCGGGCGTGGATACTTCGGTCAGTTCGTCGGGATTAAACGAAACGGGTCGGTCGAAAATATCGGCTTTAACGAACTGCCCTTCCCGCGAACGTTCTAGATACAGGATTTCCGTACCGCCGGCATCCATTTTAACGATATCGATGTTCTTTTTCGTGTTCAGGTGTCCGTATCGGAATACGAACTGGTCGTACAGGCGGTTGAGTTTTTGTCGTTCTTCGGTTTCAGGTTGTTTGTTCAACGCTTCGTAATCGTACAAGCGGTGGTAGCTCTCCCGAATATCGATATAGAGTTTGACGCGGGTGATTTCAGAACCCGATAAATCCAGCGGATGGAACATCGGCCGTTCTGCTCCGATACCGGACAGGTAACCGATGCGTGTATCCTGACGCACCAGTGATCCGTCGCGCAAATGCTCGGTCAACGGCGATATAAACGGTTTTGGCGTAGCGTCAAACGTGGGCTTGGGCGTTTCGGTTACGGACGGTTGTTTTTTGGGCTTGACAAGCGGCTCGTCCAATTCGGCAAACAGGTTTTGCATCGTAGCATCGGGTTTGCGGTTGACGTTCCTTTTGCCTCTTGGCGGTGTAGGGAAAGAACGGACGGTAGCGCGTGTCTGCTGTATGGGTGGTGTTTCGGGGAAAAGCGGTTTGTTTTCTTTCTTCCAACTGCGTTCGCGTGCAAGTTCTTCGCGCCAGTCGTCCACAAAAGCGTATTTGGGATGGATTCTTTCGTTTGACGGCTGCCGCTCGTAGCTGGGACGGTGTTCGTCATCGAAATAAACAGGTTGGCTCAATTCTGTGTTCCCGGGTGGACTGTTCGTATTGACTTCGAAGCCGAAAAGATCATAAAGCGTCATCGAGGGAACGCCGTCGGGAATAACCTCGGTCCCTCTTAATCCTCCCTGTAGGGGGAAATGGGTAGTGGAATTGATTTTTGGTACCGTTTCGATGGTATTTGTTTGCGTCACGGCCGTTTCTTCGACTATTTTATCCGTCTCTTCCATTTTTTGCCGGTTATCGGTGGTTAGTTCAAGTGCATCGGCTATGGCAACGCGTATGCCGGCACGAATAAGTTTGGGCAGGTGTTGGTCTAATGCATGATACTGAAATCGGATTTTTACGGTTTCGGCATCTTCTTCCGAACGGATTAGCGGTAAATTCAACACGTGTGACGCGGTTTCGGCATCGGAACGGTAGGTTTCGTATGTGTCACCCACCCGAAACAACACAACGGCATCGGGATATTTTTCTTTTAGTTCGCCATAAGCGCCGGGAACGGAGAAGTGCTCCGGTTGGCGTATTTCCGGTTGGGGAATACTGAAAATGCTTTGTTGCACCGGAGTATTGTCTTTAAAAAGAGATAAATCCAAAGCCGATTGCTGAAACTGGTTTTTCAGCGTTTTACGTAAATCGGCCCCCACTCCGTCCGCACCGCCGTCGTGTCTTGTTTTCCACGCGGGTTTGCCGTATAAGTCTTTGCCACGGTCGCGTGTGGTGTAAATATGGCGTGTTATATCGCCAAACAGGGCGTTTATCGGTATATCGCCGGAAAGAGTTTCAACAAAGTGTTCTTCTTCTCCGGGAACGATGCCTTTCCCTGTTTGCTTTTGGAGCACAATCAAGTCGCTGCCCACTTCCGTCCCCGCATTTTCCATAAACAGGTTATTCGGTAAGCGGACAGCGGAAACCAGACGGCTGTTTTCCATCAGGTAGCGGCGAATGGGTTCGTTTGCCGCGCTGTCGGCCACGCCCTGCGATGTGATAAACGCCAGTATGCCGCCTTCGCGGAGCGTATCCAATCCTTTCACGAAAAAATAGTTGTGGACTTTACGGGTGGCCTGCTGATGAGCCGCCGGAGCGTCTTTCTTCAGGTAGGCTTTGTCGAAAACAAGGGTGTCTCCAAAAGGGATATTGCTCGTTACTACATCGAAACGGTTCATCAACGCCGGGTTTATCTCTTCAAAACGGTTGATGTGGATTTTGTGCGACGGATAGAGTTGTTTCAGGATTTTTCCCGTCAGAAAATCTTTTTCGAAACAGGTAATTTCGGTGTGGTCGCTTTCAAAGGGTTTGACAAACGCTCCGATACCTGCCGACGGTTCCAACAGGCGGTTGATTTGAATACCTGCATCTTTTAATGTATCCGAAAGGGCTTGCACAATGACATCGGGCGTATAAAATGCGGTGAGCACCGACGACTTGATGCTGTTGAAATACAGGTTGTATTGTCCATCGGTGTTGGAGTTGGCCCGTATCAGCGAATGCAGTTCCGAAACCAGCGGAAATAACGGTAGGTCAGATTGCGTCCAATACTTTCGGTCGGATAAGGAGGCAGCGGGATTCAACACGCACTTCACTCCACCGAAACCGGCATAACGAGAAAGAATATCATGTTCGGCGTCGGTGGCACGGCGGTTTTCTTTTTCCAGCGCGAATACCAACCGTATGGCTTCGATATTGTTTTCGAGGGTTGTTTTTTTATTGTATGCCATAATCTTCTGCAAATTGCTGGATAAATCCGGTGAGTTCGGTATAAAACAGTTCGTATTCCGCTGTGTAAGCAAAGTCATCGCCCGGCGTGTAACGGTCAAAAATAGGTTGGGTAAGTGGTAACAGGTTTATTGCCAAAGTGATGGCGTAGGATTGCGGAGCAATGTCCGCGAACTCGTTCCAAAGAATTTCCACCAGGGTATCGTGTGGCGAAAAATGCAGTCCTTCAAACAGGGTTTGGTTGGCGATTTCTTCGGCCTGCGGATACGTAAATCCGGTACGGACGGCGTCACTGTATGCTTCTGCTGCGTTGTCGGCACGGGAACGGATAAATGAGGCATCGTCCGATTTTTCGGGAAAATGATCGATTAAATAGGATGTAAGCCGTAATCGGTAATAGGAAATTGTTGGTTTCATATTAGTGAGAAATTAGAAGTTAGAAGACAATAAGAAATTGAGAAGTGGGTACTGACGCAAAGGAAAAGCGTGTATCCGGGAGTGAGGCCGCACCCGAAGGATGTGCAGCGAACGAAACGGATGTACGCGCTTTGCGGCGAAAAGCAAGCTTGTTTGACCGGAATAAGGCGAAATGGGCGGAGCGAGCGCCTGTCTCGCGGCAGCGGTTGGGCGCGGGCGAAGCGATAATGCAGCCGGTGAAGGAGAACGGGCTTGGGTTTCCGAATGAACAAAGAGCAAAGAACCAAGAGCAAAGAGCAAAGACGGATTAAGAGACATTGAGATTGATAGAATTTGTGTGGATTGAAACATTGCGAATGGTTATAAATATGAGAATTTTTAACTTGCCGGAAAGGGAAACGTATGCCCCTAAGATAGGGTGTGCGCGCTTTCCGGCTGCAATAAAGGCTTGCGTGAAGTTGAGGAGGGCTGACGCGAAAGGATGTCGTTCGAGGGCAAAGCCGGACGGGTTCTTGATGCGGCAAAGCGACGAAACGAGCGTGTGCCGGATTGCCGTAAAATGAACGAAACAAATGGTGCAAGTACTTGAAGAAGAAAGGGCGCTCGGATCCCTCCGAACGCCCAACCACTAAAATCCAAATTTTATCGCAATGACAAAAATGAACTTTGTGGTAAAGGTAGAAGTTTTCCTCTATTTCGTGAAAATTACACGTTTTTATTTTTTGTCTTTCCTTTTGTTATTCTCGAATTGCAGGCTTGTCGTACCGTCGGGATTCAATTGCAGCTTGGCATCGAAGGGTTTACTCGCTTTTGATTTTAATCCTTTCAATAAGGGACTGATGCCTTTTTCGATAACCGAAATTGTTTCATCGTCGGATAATGTTTTACCGCAAACGGTACGAAAAATCTTAAAACCGCAGCCTTCGTTTTTGCACTTGGCTATTTTGGGATAAAGCCGTACCGAGTTTTGTTTACAAACAGGGCAAGCGCACAGTCTGATTAAATTTGAAAAACCGGATTTCTGCAAGAGCTCACTCGTAATCTGTCCGGCGTAAATACGGATGCTTTTGTTGAATGTGTCGGGAAGCAGTTTTCCGCTTTCTATTTGGGAAAGTGCGGCTTCCCACGTTCCGGTCATCATCGCGTCGGCAATTTGTTTGTCTTTTACGGCTTCGTAAACCGTTTGGCCTTTATCCGTCGGAATCAGGTTTTTCTTTTCACGAATGATATAATTACGTGTGAGCAGCGTTTCAATGATGGAAGCGCGCGTAGCGGGCGTACCAATACCGCACTCTTTCATGGCAGCACGTGCTTCTTCGTCGTCCACGTCTTTACCGGCGGTTTCCATCGCTGACAATAATGTTGCCTCCGTAAATAGTGGTTTGGGTTTAGTATAGTGGTTGGAGATTTCGTGAAGAGTTACGGGTAAATGTTCTCCTTCCTCCAGCTGTGGTAAATTATCTGTAACTTCTTCTTCGCCGACACTCTTTTTCTCATTCAACACCGCTTTCCAGCCTCGCTGTATGGGTTTATCGCCCGTGATGACGGCATCTAAATTTCCGACAATACAATATGCTAACGTGCGTTCTTTAATGAAAACTTCCGAAAACGATTCCAATGTTCGTGCCACAATCATATTGTAAATAATGTTTTCATTTGCGCTGATATTCTCCGGCACGTTCTCCGTAGGTAGAAGTGCGTGGTGATCGGTGACTTTTAGCGAATTCACGGAGCGTTTATTGAGTGGTTTGCCTTGAAGTGATCGAGCGTATTCTCCAAATTGTGTGTGATTTTGTAAGTTGCTCAACAGTTCCGGGATTTCTTCGAAAACATCGTCGGATATATACCGGCTTCCGGTTCGCGGATAGGTGATAAATTTGTTTTCGTACAGTTTTTGGGCTGTTTGCAAGGTTTCGTCAGCCGAAAAGCCGTGCTTTTTGTTGGCTTCTTTCTGTAAGGATGTCAAATCGAACAATAAGGGCGATTCTTCTTTTACGGTCTTGGTTTCGATTTGCTCTATACATACCCTTTTGCCGCAAGCTTCCACTGTTCGAAAAGCAATTACTGCGGCCGCGTGAGTTTGATATTGTTTTGTGTGGACAACTTTTAATGTTACACCGTTTTTCTGCGTTTCAATGCCAATTTTCCAATACGGTTTGGGCTGGAAATAACGGTTTTCGTCCGTGCGTTTACAAATCATCGCCAGCGTGGGTGTCTGTACACGTCCCAACGAGTACACTCCGCTTCCGGCGGCGATACTCAATGCGCGGCTGGCATTGATGCCCACCAGCCAGTCGGCTTGGCTGCGCGCTTTGGCAGATTCGTAAAGGCGATCGTATTCGGTTCCGTTTTTCAGGTTTTCCAGTCCCTCACGAATGGATTTGTCGGTCAATGAGCTAATCCAAAGTCGATTGAAAGGCTTGTCACAACCGATGTATTCATAAATATTGCGAAAGATGAGTTCGCCTTCCCGTCCGGCATCGGTGGCGACAATGATGTTTTCACATTGGGCAAACAGTTTCTTAATAACGCCCAACTGTTTTTTAGCCCCGGGATCATCTTTGTACTCCTTGCCGTTTTTTGTTTTCCGTACGGCCAGTTTAAACGGATCGGGAAGAATGGGCATTTCGTCAGCGTTGTAGTTTTCAAACCCGTATTCTTCGGGCATGGCAAGCGTGCACAAATGCCCGATTGCCCAGGTAACGTGATACCCGTTACCGCTCAAGTAGCCTTCTTCCCTTTTATTGGCGCCGACAATACGGGCAATATTTCGTGCCACGGATGGCTTTTCTGCTAAAATGGTGGTCATAGTGGAATAATTTTTAGTCAGCGGGTAAACAATTCCGGTTGTTTACCAGCAAGGTTGATAATTTGGATAATTAGTGGCTGGGAGTATTCGATTACATCTTTCGTCCGCGTTTTTTGGGTTGCTCCTGCGTTTTCTTTTCCTCCTGCTTCTCTTTTTGTTCGGAGGTTGGTTGCGTTTGTCCTTTTTTGAGCGGTTCTTTGATGTCTTTGGTAGCTTCGTTGGTTTTACCGTCATTATTTACGGCAACCTGTGTTTTATTTTCTTCCGCTACAGCAACGGTTTTTTCTTTCGATTTGTCCGGATTCCATTTGTAGAAACGCAGGCGGTTTTCGTCGTCGCTGTATTTTACGTAGGCGTTAAAGGGTTGTCCTTGCTTGTCCGTCATGTTTTTGAGATACAATGTCCGTCCTTCGGTTAGCGCCTTGTGTTGGTTGTCTGTTAACTGTAATCCGCAAATTTCTTTCGAAATACGTCGCTCGCCGTTTTGAGATTGGGTTTGCCGTTCGGAGAACGTGGGCGTATCGTTGAAACGAAAATCAAATCCGCGTTTTTCGGCATTGACCTGTAATGTGGCGGAAAATTCTTTGCCGGCTTTGCTTTGCATATTTTCCACGTACACGGCTTTACCGTCGGACAATTCTTTTTGTTGTTGTTCCGACAATTGTACACCCAGTATTTCTTTAGGAATATTTACGCGGTCTGAACGAGTTGCTACAAGTTCGTTGGTCAGTGAATCAACGGAAACATAAGCATTGAATTTGTTGCCGGGCGTGGGTTCCAGTTCTACTACTCTACCCAGATTACCGGAATTTTTCAGGTTTTCTTTGTCTTCCTCGGAAAAACGGTGTCCCATAAAAGGATATTCGAGATTGGGTTCCTTACGGATGGCGTGGACGGCCAGATTGATTTCGCCTTCGGGCGATTCGCGGAATGCCAATCGTGCTTCGGTATAAACCTTGGTTTCGCCTACCTGAATGGAAATGGGGATGAGCGTGGATGTCTTGCGGTATTCGAGCATGTTTTTCAACTCGCCGGAGTTTTCCAGTTGTTCGCGGTTAATACCCAAGTCTTCGAGTTGTTGCCAGTTGACGCGGTTTTCGTCAATGGGCGAGAAAGTTCTCTTGGGAGCAAAATCGTCGAAATTTACTTCGTGGTCGTTTTTTACCTGTTCGTAAATGGGTTTCTTGGGGTCTTGTAATACCCGTTTTAGTTCGTTGACTGCGTTTTCAACGTTTTCATTGACGAATTTGTAAAGCCCGAAACGGCTGGGGTCGTTGAATTGACGAAGGAAGTTGCTCATAAAGTTTTTGAGCATGTCGTCGTTTGTGATTTTGAGGAATTGCGCTTGATTGGCGTTTTTCGATTCAACGGTGTTGACTTTTCCGTCGTTGGCGATGGAAGATACTACGCCGAATTCCTTTTTTTGCTTGTCTTCGAGGACAAGGATGTTGTCTTGTTTGAGAGTTGGCTCCATAATTTCTATATTTTAATGGGTGAAACATGGGGCAAATATAGAAATGGGAATGGGTGTTAATGGTAAGATTGAGTGGGCGTGTCGTGAGAAGTCGTTATGTGTCGTTTATTGTCGCAAATATATTACTAAAATTGTCATATATCTCATAATCTTTACTTTATCGACAATTTATATCCACCTCCATAAATAGTTTTTAATTTTATAGTTGGGAAACTCTTTAATTCTTTTTTAATTTGCGAAATACATGTATATAAAGTGGAGTCCAAATGTAGTTCGTCATTATTCCACACCTTAAAAAAAATCTCTTTACGTTTATTAGTATGATTTACATTATCCAATAATACGGAAAGTACTTGAATTTCTTTGTCTCTTAAAGTAAAGCCTTTATTATTGATAGTAACGTGTTGGCCTTCAATTTTTATTTTCACATTGTGCACACTGTATATTTTAGCAGATGGCGGATAAAGGATGCTTTTAACCTGGGCTAAAGCCACAGGCAGTTTTACCGGTTTTTCTAAATAGTTTTTTGCGTAAAGATTTAAGTATGCATTAGAAAAATCCTCATCGGCCAGCGCGGTACCGGTCATAAAAATTAAGGGAACGGTATTGTTTATTTTTTGAATTTCACTTGCCACTTTGAATCCATCTATGTCCGGAAGTTGCACATCCAGAAGTACAAGGCGTGGAGTTGCATTTTGAAAAAAATGCATAGCGGTTTCTCCGTTTTTTGCCCACATAACAGATAATCCGTTATCTTCAAAATAATCTTTCACGGTTTCGCCAAATTCAATGTCGTCTTCTATCAATAATATTAAGTCACTCATAAGGCTATTCTTTTAGTGTGATAATAAATTCGCTTCCTTCATTCAGGTTGCTGTTCACCGTAATATTGCCGGCATGCGCATCAATAATTGATTTTACGTAAGTTAATCCTAATCCAAAACCGGCTTTGTTTTTTGTTTCGTCGCGTTTCACCCGGTAAAACTTATCAAAAATACGCTTCTTATCCGCCGAAGAAATTCCAATCCCGTTATCCCGTACAGATATTCTTAATCCGTCTGTTGTATCTGCTACCCCTATATCTACTACAACGGTGGAATTGACCGTATATTTTATGGCATTCTCAATTAAATTGTCCATCACATTTGAAAAATGCAGTAAATCAACGTGAAATTCTTTTTTTGATGTGCTGAAATGCAAATTTACAGTTACTTCCCGTTCATTTTTTTGGGATGCGCTATATCGTTGCTGTAATGATTCAAAAAACGGAACGATTTCAATAATTGTTTTTTCTAAATTCACATTTTGTTTTTCGTTATTGCTTATTTGCTGAATCCGTTGGGTATAGTGGGTGAGTTTATTCAGCTCATTATCTACATTTTGAGTGTAGTATAACACTTTTTGTATATCGTTTTTTCTTAGATAATGAGGAATAGCCGACACCATTGCCACCGCGCCGGAAATTGGCCGCTTAAATTCGTGTGTCATCGCATTTACAGATTCTTGCCGCATTTTTTCGGTCTTCCATTGAAAAATAAAACTTCGGGCAATATAGATAAGACAAACCGTTGCAATAAGAATAAGCAAAACAGATAAAATTAACTGATGCATCATATTAATCAAAATACTATTTCTTGCAACTTTTATATATCCGATTACTCCTATAGAATTGATAATATCTAATGGAATTGTATTCGTTTTTTGATATTTAATATTTACTGTATTGTTCGGCTTATTTGTATCTATTAATGAATTGATGCCTAAGTCATAATAATCAAAATATACTTCTTCAACATTATATCTTTCATTTAGCTTTGATTTATAAATTATGCTTAATTTATTTAAATTTATGGGTAAATAATCTTTCAATGCAAATTGCATAATTTTAAACATTGCATTTTGATCGTTTTTATCAATTGTAAAGGTGTAAACAGTATCTTTAGCTATAACTTTCTTAGTGAAAAATCTTGATGTATCGTTTGGATTGGTAAGATTGTGAGAGTAAACTGAAAAACCTCCACCCATTTCTGCCCTTTCCGTTAATTCCATCCAAATGGTTTCTTGAATAGCTTGATTAGCAAAAATATTAAATTCACGCTGTTGTAAACGGTACATATTATTCAACCACATTCCTTGATTAACTATAATAGCAATAAGTACAGCTCCAATCAGTACATTGATAATTAAAAATTTAATTTTGTTTTTCCATATAATTCGGCTTTTCATGACATGTATAAATTTTCGGCATTGCTAATTAAGTATACATAAAGTGCCGTTGCGGTGGTGCATCAACAAAAGTATGGATAATTTCAGCATTTCTACTTTTTTTGAATAACATTTTGTCTTCCTTCTCATTCTTGCCAAAAAATGTCGGAACAGGCTGTTATATCCTTCCACTGTAAATGTTTCAGCTTTTGTCTGAACATGCTTTTCTTTAGGAATAATACGCCCGTATGCTTTCCAATGATCGCTTGCGATATAACCCATCTCATGCCCCTTTATGGTCTCCCAAAATTCTTTTGCTGTCTCGCTGCTCCTGTCGCCAATAAAGAAGTTGATGAATCTTTTCCCATATCGATCAACAGCAATCCATATCCAACAGCTGTTTTTTTTGACTCAATATAAGAGTGCATTTCATCTACTTCCACGATTTCTATCTCCTGATTCTGCGCGCTGAGCTCCTGAACCTCTTGACCGAAACCCCGTATCCAATTCAAAACAGAAACATTGCTGACACCTAAAACCCGTCCAATTGAGCGAAATCCTAACCCCTCAAGATATAGATGCAGTGCCTGCTTCTTCATTGATGTCGGTTTTGCGGTCGATTTCAATTCTACGGTGTAGTTACAGCCACAATCTTTACATTTGTAGCGTTGCCTTCCTTTAATAATTCCAGACTTGACACTTTTATCACAGGAACACTTCGGACAATTCATAACTTTTTTGGTGCAAAGATATAAATATATTTAATTAGCAATGCCAAATTTTCAAATTTATTTTTCACAAAAATAATGGAAAAACTAATTAAATCCAATTTTTTATCCTACTCGTTGTTAGCTGGAAAACTCCTGTCAAAATATGATAGAATTCAAACAGAATCTTAACACCTTATTATTTCATAATAGATTTATTTTTTTCGTCCTTTGATTAAAATTTACAAAACTGTCAGCAAAATGAAAAAAGTTTTTTCTTTAATTTCTATTTTATTTATCATGACTTCGGGTTCTGTTCTTTTTTATTCTAAAAACAAAAAAGAACAAATGAATGAGTTGTTTCTGAAAAATATTGAATGTCTGGCTACACCTGAAAATCCGGTTGTCACTTGCTTCCACCAAGGTAGCGTTGACTGTCCTGGGCATAATGTTAAAGTCCTCATATATTGGTAAATGAATAAAAGTTGTTGCTTTTTGTTTTTCTGTTTTTTTTTAATGCAATCTTGCATCAATTCAATTGATAAAAGCTTTCAAATTAATGAAGAAAAAAAAATAATCGGAAAGCCTTTACATGTTGATGATTCAATTTCTCTTCGTTATCCATTTAGAATAAGACAAAAGGATTCTACATTATATGTGCTAGACTTGCATGGTAAAGATTATTATTGTTTTCGATTGTCTTATCCGGTTATTAAACTAAAAGATGTATTTGCTTCAAAAGGCAACGGACCGAAAGATTATTTGAGTATCGAAAATATTCGTTTAAGCAAGACGGGAATAGTCTATTTATTAGATGCCAATAAAGAAACAATCAGTGTTTTTAATGTTGAACAAGACAGTACTTATAATTGTATTAAGCTTCCCAAAGAACTTATCCGTAGCTTAGATTTTGCACTCATCCATGATTCTCTTTTTGCTATTGCAGATTATACGGGAAAATACAGGTTACATATTGTGGATAGTAACGGAAAAATACAGCAACAACTGTTTCATATTCCAACGAAAAAGAAAAAAGACAGTAATATTTCGAGCGTTGTATTGGCGCAAGCTTGGCGTTCGTTCATAGATTACAATCCCGATAACGGCATATTGGCTATGGCGACGCAATTGGGACAAGTAATAGAAATCTATAATTTAAGAAACAATGAGATCGTGAATATTTTGTACGGAAAATTCGGTGAGCCTCAGTTTGCCAGTCAAGGTGGTTATGCCATACCCAACGGAATTATGGGATACAGCGATATACACGTTGGAAACGATGCCATTTATGCTGTTTTTTGGGGAACTTCTTTTAAAGATATTCAGAAAGACCCTTTTAATACAAAAGAAGGTGGGAACATTATCCAAGTTTTCAGTTTAGAGGGCAAGCCTCTTAAACAATATACATTAGACAGACATATTACGGGTTTTTCCATTGACGAAGAAAGCAACAAAATGATTGCATTGGATGTAAACAGTGATAATCAAATTGTTGAATATCAGTTATAACTAAACAAAATGGCATGAACTATAATCAAAACATACTCCTATCGGTTTCAATTTTTCTCTTAATAGGCCTGTTTGCCGGTTGCGAAGAGAACAAGCAAAAAAATGAAATTACCAAAATTGTTCAGGAGTGGCAAAACAAGGAAGTAATTTTTCCGAAAGATCTTGTTTTTACTTTGCACGGCAGAGATACAACGGATTACACCGTACCGCAGTCTTCCCATAAAATTGTGATGTATGTAGATTCTGTTGGTTGCACAAGTTGTAAACTTCAATTACATAAATGGAATGAACTTATTCATGAAATTGATTCGCTGACGAACGGGACTGTGCCCGTTTTATTTTTCTTTCATCCCAAAAGCAGAGATCTGCGGGAAATATCGTACCTTCTAAAAAGAGATGGTATTGACATCCCCGTTTGTATGGACTTACAAGACAACTTAAATTCAATTAACCGTTTTCCGTCTCATCAAGAATTTCAAACATTTTTGCTTGACAGTGAAAACAAAGTGGTGTTTGTCGGTAATCCTGTTAATAACTTGCGTGTGAAAGAAATGTATTTATCTGAAATTTCGAATAGCGCTTATCAAGCAGCGTCAACACAATCCCGAAATACTCAAATAGAAGCAGATAAAACGGAATTTGATTTGGGTGCGATAAAAAAAGGCGAAGCCAAAACTGTTATTGTTTCAATAACGAATATTGGCGAATCGCCTTTCGTCATATTTGATACACGGGCTTCGTGCGGATGCACACACATTGAATATGAAAAGAAACCGGTGGCACCAGACAGCACAAAACGAATAAATATTACATACAATGCCGATGATGGGGGATATTTCAACAGAACCGTTTCCGTGTATGGCAATATGGATAATTCGCCATTGATTATAAGGCTAAAAGGAAATGTAGAATAACTCTGCAAAGAGGTATATTTAAATAACTTTTTTTATTAACAATTTTATTTTTTATTCTTATGAAGAAAAAGATTCTTTCGGGCGTATTCGCCCTCGCACTCCTTGCAACCATAGGTTTCGGAGTAAACAAAAGTATGAAAAGTGATGCCGGATTAAGTGATTTGGCATTGAGTAATGTGGAAGCATTGGCAAGTGGAGAAAGTAATGGATACACTGGCTGCAAATCAGGAAGTGGTTATTGCGCTATTTATTTGAATGGAACTCAGATTTTCTCATCTTACTCTCATTATCCATTTTAAGTTGTCAAACTTGAAAGAACCTTTGTTTGAATTGTCTTTATTGTAATATTTTTTAAATAGAAGTGGCTGTAATATACTATTTCATGCAATTTTGACTTTTCGAGTGAACTCTTTAAGTATTTACCAAAATAAAGCTCTAAGTACTGTTCTGTTAAGCAGGCAGTATTTAGATGCTTGGAATAAAGTTTTAATAATGAAAAATAATCTTTTGGTACTCTCTATTGTCTTTACTTTATGTGGTCTGGGGTGTGAAAAGCAAGATAAAATAGAAGAACTTGAAATTACGGGCAAGCGTTGGAATATCTCCGAAGATATAGGAAAGGCATTTGCCATTCATGTTTGCGATGAGTACATAATAATAAGAAATGACATATCTGATACTAAATTAACAGCCGTTTGGCTAAATCACACAAAAGAAATATACAATTTTGGGAAATGGGGGGCAGGTCCTTTTGAATTGACTAATCCAGGACCTATTATTGCTCACTCTTCATCCATTGATGTATTTGATGGGGCCAAAATGTCACTTTTGAATTTTGATTTAACAACGATTCGTAATAGAGACTCTATATCTGTAAAAACATTGTTTAAAACTAATGTAAATGGCATTATTTCGATACTGCCATTAGAAGATTCTCTCTATATATCTAGTGGCGTATTCCCCGATGGGCAGCTTTGTTTAATTGATAAAAATGGAATTCCTATTAAATATTTAGGAAATTATCCGTCAGAAATTGACAACACTATGGATATTCCTTTTCAGATACTTGGAATGGCATATCAATCATCAATGTGTAAACAGCCAACCCAAAAAAGATTTGCATTAGTTACTCGTTATGGTGAAATTATTCAAATATACGAATGGGATTCAGAATATAAACTCGCAAATGAACTTTATATTAGAAATAATTTTGCCCCAAAAATAGCCACGAGAGAAATTAATGGGACTCCAAACTTTATGCCCGACAAAGACACAAGATGGGGATATATATCTATTGACGCTACGGATGAGTACATTTTTGCTCTTTACTCTGGTCGTCTGCAAGTTCCAGAGAATGCTTTTTATGCCGGCAACCAAATACATGTTTATGATTGGAATGGAAAATTTATTTATAAAATAAATGTAGATTATGATTTAACATCTATCGCGGTGAAAAATAAAAAGATATATGCATTATTGGAAAATGAAAATATTGGAAATGATATAGTAGAATATGATTATAATTTTTGAAAACTTATAGTAACATGAAGAAATATATTTTTTGTTTTATACTTTTTTTGATTGTTGTTTTTCCTATAAAAGCACAAAAAAATAAATACAGTAAAGATAAAGTGATAGAAAATAAGGTTGTAGATATTACAACTCCTGCGGATAGTATTGTTTGTTTACTATCATTAAATAAACAATTATTCTTAAGCACAATTACAACTATACAATTAATAGATAAAAATGATATTTTATCTATTAAAATGTATTCACCAAATGATGAAGAGTATAAATTAGCTGTTGAAAACATCAAGATTATAGCAATAAAAAACAAAAGAGTTGTTGGTTTTTTTGTAATTGAACTTCGAAAAGATGTGAAATTACCTAAAATATTCGCAGCTATGACATAATTGTCTGCCATTAATAAAGTAATTTTAGTTGCAGGCATAAAGTTAAAATTACATTTCGAAGATTTGCGGCGTTTCCATAAAACCACTTTTATTTGCACAGTAATATAGATAATTCACCATTGATTTTAAGGCAGAAATAAAATATAGAATAACTCTGCAAAGAGGTATGTTTAAATAACTTTTTTTATTAACAATTTTAATTTTTATTCGTATGAAAAAGAAAATTCTTTCGGGCGTATTCGCCCTCGCACTCCTTGCAGCCACAGGTTTCGGAGTGAACAAAAGTATGAAAAGTGATGCCGGATTAAGTGATTTGGCGTTGAGTAATGTAGAGGCTCTGGCACAAAGTGAGAGTGGTGCCACTCCTTGTGGTGGGCCTAAAACTTATGGGGAATGCGAATCTAGAAATTCAGTGAATTGCAAAGATTTGTCTGGTTGTCAATAATTTATTTAACTAAGTGAAACTGTCTCAAAAGTAAAATCTATTGTCAAATTGTCATGTTGAATGGTGCTTTTGCGGAATGAAATATTTAAAATATGACTAAATAAATATCTTACTACATATTCTATCTCCTTGTTGCGACCATGTATGACAGAATGAAACGATAGTTTTGCTTTTGAGACGACGTCATTTCAAAAAGTTTTTTGATGAAAAGAATAAAAAGAATTCTGATATATTTATATATTTTTTTATTTATTATTATTTCATGTAAAAATAATAAGCAAGTTATTGTGTTTGATGGAGAAAAAGAAACCGTTTATATTAATAGAATAAAAAGACTTAATCATGTAGAAGATATTATTCCTGAGAATTTTGTAAAAGATAAGCACTATATAAAACTAATGTCAATTCATGATGATTTACTATTTAAGGAAATTAACAAAATAAAAATAGTAAATGATAAAATTTTCATTTTAGATGGGAGGTTAAAAAAATTGTTAGTTTTTGGCTTAGATGGCATTTCTCAATCAAAAATTGGGAAACAAGGTAACGGACCTAATGAGTACATTGATATCGCGGATTTTGATATTGATTCTGAAGGTAATATTTACACCATAGAT
>CAKTUP010000008.1 GCA_934621705.1 uncultured Petrimonas sp. | reverse complement strand
AACAAAATTACAATCTCAAAAGATCGGACAACTATAAACAGCTGGCTATCTTTGATTTATAACCGGACACTAGTGATTCTGGTTACGGTATTGGCGGCAACGGCGGTTATCGGTGGCGAACTCACGCTGGGGATGATGCTTTCCATCCAATACATCATCGGGCAACTGAACAGTCCCGTGGAACAGATGATGGGCTTTATTTACCAGTGGCAAGACGTGAGCATCAGTTTGGACAGGATGAACGAAATTCATACGCAACAAAACGAAGAAGATACCGGACGAAACGTGAAAACATTACCAACAACGGATGCCGATGTGCGTATCCGCCACCTGTGCTTTAAATACGACGGCGCGCGCCCCAATTATGTGCTCAGCAACATCAACCTGCACATTCCGCAAGGCAAGGTTACGGCCATTGTAGGCGCCAGCGGAAGCGGAAAAACCACGCTGGTGAAATTGCTGTTGGGTTTTTACGCGCCCAACGAAGGCGAAATCCGTATCGGAAAGGAAAGCCTGAATGAGTTTAACCTGGCGTGGTGGCGCACCCAATGCGGCGCGGTGATGCAGGAGGGATACCTGTTTTCGGATACCATTGCTCGCAACATTGCCCTATCGGGCGATGAAGTTGATTTGGAAAAATTGCGATACGCGGCATCTGTGGCGAATATTGCCGATTATATTGAGTCGCTGCCGTTGGGCTACAACACCAAAATAGGGCAAGACGGGCAGGGCGTGAGTCAGGGGCAGCGGCAACGCATACTCATTGCCCGCGTGGTGTATAAAAATCCGCGCTTTATCTTTTTAGATGAGGCCACCAACGCGCTGGATGCCAACAACGAAAGAGCTATTGTGGAAAACTTGTCGGAGTTTTACCGTGGAAAAACGGTGATTGTGGTGGCGCATCGGCTAAGCACCGTAAAAAATGCCGACCAAATTGTGGTGCTGGATGCAGGGTATATTGCCGAAACCGGTACGCATGAAGAATTAACCCGAAGACGCGGGAAATATTATGAATTGGTGAAAAATCAGTTGGAATTGGGCAATTAAAAGCCTACCCAACCCTCCCGAGGAGGGCTTTGGGAAGCCGAATGATAAAAAGAATGGGGAAAACAATAGAAATATGGAAAGCAATAAATACGGTTCTTCTATAAACAATTCCACCGTCCAAAGTCCCTCTCTCGTGGAGAGGGATTCAGGGAGAGGTGGGATTGAACTCCGCAGCGAAAAAGTGCGCAACATCATCGGCAAAATCCCCCCTGTTCTTATCCGCTACGGAACAATTATTATTGGGTTGGCGCTGCTTACGCTGTTTGTTGTGTCCGCTTTTATTCCGTATAGAGAAACCATACCGGTGGTAATATCCGTCGAGAAAACAGACTCAAAGGTTTATGGTAAAATCGAAATCTCAAAAGACCGGTTATCCGGTGTGCAAATTGGAAATAAAGTGGTCATAAACGACCCGTTGATCGGTTATTTGGAAGCAGAGGTTGTGCAAATATCGGCAGAACCCATTCACGAAAAAGGATTTTTAAGAGAAGTAGCGGTTGTTTTTACCCCACACTCTTCGTCAGGTAAAATACAAGATAAAGACGTGATGGAAGGACGGATCGTTTTGTCGGACACTCCGGTATTGAGAAAGTTTTTACAATCGACAAGAATGCTGAAATAGATTTAAGTGAGTCAGACGCAGCGGTAAACTTTTTTCCCGCCTTTTCGCCAAGTCGCCAAGTCGCCCTCTTTCACCCCACGATCGTAAACTTAGCATATTTAAGCAGCAATTGTTTTTGTCCGGCAGAATCGAAATCAACAAACGCGCGTTTATCACCTCCCGATTGTTCGATAGCGGTAACCGCTCCCCTGCCGAACCGTTCGTGTTCAATAATATTTCCTTTTTGCAACTCCAAAGCTTCTTTCGATAAGGGAAGGGAAGACGTAGCGCTTCTTTCCACGGGTGTTTGTCGTATCGGACGCTTAAAACTGCTGCCGGATTCAGATGATGGAGTAAAGACGGTACTTTCCCGTTTTTGCCGCATCGATTCCCAGAACCCGTCGGACGCACCTTCTCTGAAAGATGATATTGTATTGCGTTCCATTAACAAAAATTGCGGATCGATGTCTTGCAGGAATCGGCTTTCGCGGGTGGCGTTTGTGCTTCCGTTCCTGAAGCGACTTTTAGCAAAAGAAATGGTGCAGGTTTTCTTGGCGCGGGTAATAGCCACGTAAAACAGTCGGCGTTCTTCTTCCAATCCGCGCGGCTCGAATTTAGCCATGCTCGACGGGAAAAGATCTTCTTCCATCCCTACCACGAAAACGTGGTTGAATTCCAAGCCTTTGGCCGAGTGAACGGTCATCAGTGTAACCCGCTCGTTGTCGCCGTCGTTGCCCATGTCCTGGTCGGTAAGCAACGAAACTTCCGAAAGGAAATCTACCAATCGGATACCGGTTTCGCCCTCTTCCTGTCGCGATGTTACAAACTCGTTGATGGCATTGAGCAGCTCCTGAATGTTTTGCGCCCGGCTCATCCCTTCGGGTGTCATATCTTCGTAGGCTTCTTTAACGATACCGGTATTTTTCAGCACGTTTTGCGCCAATTCGTACGCGTTAAGCGTTTCGTTATCGGTAATAAATCCGCTTATCAATTCGTGAAACGCACCCAGTTTCTTTGCCGTACCGGAATTCACATTCAGGTTGTATTGCAACGGCGACGACAACACCTGCCACAGGCTCACGCCGTGCAATCGGGCAGTTTCGCTTATTTTGCTCACGGTAACATCGCCAATCCCGCGCGTGGGATAATTCACGATACGGCGAAACGCTTCCTCATCGCCGGGATTCACAATAAGCCGGAAATAGCTGATGATGTCCTTGATTTCCTTGCGTTGATAAAAAGATAATCCGCCGTAAATAACATACGGAATATTTTTCTTCCGCAACGATTCTTCAAAGATGCGCGATTGTGCGTTGGTGCGGTATAAAATGGCAAAATCGCTGAATCGCGCGTGTTCTTCGTAGCGCATTCGCGCAATTTTATTGGCCACGATAAGCCCCTCTTCAAAATCGGAAAAGGCACTGACTACCTCAATTTTTTCACCTTCCTCGTTTTCCGAAAACACATCCTTGAAAATCTGTTCCTTGTTTTTCTTGATAAGGCTGTTGGCGGCGTTTACGATATTTTTGGTGGAACGGTAATTCTGCTCCAACTTGAATATTTGCGTTTGCGGAAAAGTTGATTTGAATTTCAGTATGTTATCGATATTGGCGCCCCGGAACGAATAGATGCTTTGCGCATCGTCGCCCACCACGCAAACCCGGTTGTGATGCTCCGCCAACTGTTTCACGATAAGGTGCTGTGCAAAATTAGTGTCCTGATACTCGTCCACCAGCACAAACTGAAACCGGTTGCGGTAGTTTTCCAGCACATCGGGATTATCGCGCAGCAGGATGTTGGTGTACATCAGCAGATCGTCGAAATCCATGCTGTTGGCGGCCTTCAGACGGCTTTGATAACGCTGGTAAATTTCAAACAGTTGCGGCCGTTTCGAAGCCCGGTCGTATTCAATTATCTCTCTGTTTTGCGCGTACATTCTGGGCGTAACCAGCCCGTTCTTCGCTCTCGATATCTGATTGTGAACGCCTCCGGGTTTGTAAATCTTATCGTCCAGTTGCATTTCCTTGATGATAAGACGTATCAGGTTTGCGGAATCGGAAGAATCGAATATGGTGAAATTGGAAGTGAAACCAATTCGTTCGGCTTCGTTGCGCAAAATCCGCGAGAAAATGGAGTGAAACGTTCCCATCCAAAGCTGGCGCGCTTTCTTCTCTCCCACCAAATCGGCAATCCGCGATTTCATTTCGCGCGCGGCTTTGTTGGTGAAAGTGAGCGCCAGAATATAATACGGCGGAAGCCCCTGCTCCAGCAAATAAGCAATTTTGTAAGTGAGCACACGGGTTTTGCCCGATCCGGCGCCTGCAATGATAAGCGACGGCCCGTCGCAAAACTCAACCGCTTGTCGTTGATTTGTATTTAGTTTATTGAGAAGTTCTTCCATTTGTTCTTTTTAACCCGTCCGACCACTCCAAACGATCAGACGGATAGTGATACAAAAGTACGAAAAACGCAGCACATAATAAAAAAACCGCTCTCGCAATGAGAACGGTTTCATAAAATACCAGAATCTGCTTCTTATCTGAAAGTGTAGCGCAAACTGAGTGCAAAACCGGCATACCAGTAATCGTTGTAGTCGTTTACAAAATTAAACGATGGTTTCCAGTCGAGTGAAATAGCGAACGGTGCGGTTGGAAATGTGTACTCAAGTCCGGCTATTAAATCACCACCAATGAAGAGCCTGTCTCCCGGATGATTTTTGTAATAAACATTTCCGATGTGTGCTCCCAAACCAACAAACCAATCTAAACCCGGCGCACCCGGTAGTGGTTGCTGATATTCATACAAACCGGTCAACTGAAAATAACGCGGCCCTGCGCTCAAAATACCTTCGAATGCGCTTGCCGGAGCAAAGAAATGTTTCAGGGTAATACCGCTGTCATAACCTAATCGAGCACCGAATGCAGTTCTGTAACTTTGTGCACTTGCAGTGGTAGTAACGGCTGCTATAGCTAATAAACCAACGATAAATAAATTTCTAAGTTTCATAAGTCAATGTTTTAATAAAAAATGTTCTAAAATGTCTTTATGACGTTTTGTGTTATTAACACATTAGACAAGAAATTTGTTTATATTTTGTTACAAAAAAGCAAAAAAATTGACAAATTGGGGATTTTTACCCAAAAAATAACGATTTTTTCCGATTCAACTTCGGAGTTCCTGATTGTAGCATATACGGCAAAGCGGCTGATACTCTTGCATTTCACCCAACATCACCTGTTTTTCGCCGGCCACAATGCGGTGCGAATAGTTGGCCAAAGCGCCGCATCGCACACAGATGGCGTGAACTTTGGTTACATCGTCGGCAATGGCGCACAAATGGGGCATGGGGCCAAACGGAACGCGCTTGAAATCCATGTCGAGTCCGGCAACGATTACACGAATGCCTTGGTCAGCAAGTTGTTGGCAAACATCGGCAAGGCCTTTATCGAAAAACTGCGCTTCGTCGATTCCCACCACTTCCACGTCGGACGAAAGCAGCAAAATATTGCCCGAATGCTCCACCGGAGTGGAAAGAATGGAGTTTTTGTCGTGCGACACCACTTCTTCGTTGGAATAACGCGTATCGATGGCGGGCTTAAAAATCTCTACTGTTTGCCGGGCAAATTGCGCCCGGCGCAAACGGCGCAGCAGTTCTTCGGTTTTACCCGAGAACATGGAGCCGCAAATCACTTCGATTCGGCCGCGGCGATGGGTTTCGTGTATGTTGGATTCGTTGTACATTTTCTAACGTTTAAGGTTCATCGTTTAAGGTTTAAAGTTGTCGCGGCTTACTCAACAACCTTGAACATCAAACGTTGAACATTGAACTTTTCCTATTTCCCCTTCACAATTTTCTTTATCTCATTCAATTTATTCAATGCTTCGATGGGCGTGAGATTGTTTACGTCGAGATTGAGAATTTCATCGCGAACCTGACTCAGGATGGGGTCGTCCAGTTGGAAGAAACTCAACTGGTAGCCTTCGCGTTTCTCCACAATGTCTTTTATCGGTTTTTTAATTCCCTGTTTGCGGTTTGCAGTTTCCATCTGTTCCAGAATCGCTTCCGATCGTTTGGTGATGCTTTGCGGCATTCCGGCCATTTTGGCAACGTGAATACCGAAGCTGTGTTCGCTTCCGCCGGGAAGAAGTTTTCGCAGAAAAATAACCTTGTTATCGATTTCTTTGACGGCAACGTTGTAGTTTTTGATTCGCTTAAACGATTTCTCCATTTCGTTCAGCTCGTGGTAGTGCGTGGCGAAAAGGGTTTTGGCTCTTGCCTTGGGATGCTCGTGAAGATATTCCACTATCGACCAGGCAATGGAAATTCCGTCGTAAGTACTTGTTCCGCGCCCCAGTTCATCGAAAAGCACCAGGCTTCGTTCCGAAACATTATTGATGATGTTGGCCGCTTCGTTCATCTCCACCATAAACGTGGATTCGCCCAGCGAAATGTTATCGGATGCGCCCACGCGGGTGAAGATTTTGTCCACCAGTCCAATCTTTGCCGATTCGGCAGGAACAAAACTTCCGATTTGTGCCATTATCGTTATCAGCGCCGTTTGGCGCAGCAAGGCCGATTTACCGGCCATGTTGGGCCCGGTGATGATGATGATTTGTTGCGAATCGCGGTCGAGATACACGTCGTTGGCGATATAGGGTTCATCGGGGGGAAGCTGTTTTTCGATTACGGGATGGCGCCCGTTTTTAATATCGATGGCATCCGACTCGTTGATTTCGGGACGGATGTATTTGTTTTCCTGCGCCGCTTTGGCAAAAGACAACAAGCAATCGGCACGGGCAATGATGTTCGCGTTCACCTGAATGGTTGGAATATATTCTATCAGGCTCTCGACAAGCGAGTTGTAAAGCTGCGTTTCGAGCGATGCGATTTTTTCTTCGGCGCCCAGAATTTTTTCTTCGTACTCTTTCAGTTCTTCGGTAATGTATCGTTCGGCGCTTACCAGCGTTTGTTTGCGTATCCACGTTTCGGGAACTTTGTCCTTGTGCGTGTTGCGTACTTCGATGTAGTATCCGAAAACGTTGTTAAACGCAATTTTCAACGACGGAATACCCGTTTCGGCGCTTTTTCGCTGCTGCAACTGAAGCAGATAATCCTTGCCCGAATAGGCAATATCGCGCAGTTCGTCTAATTGCGGATGCACTCCTTTTTGAATAACTCCGCCTTTGTTTAGTAGGGCGGGGGGATCGGGGAAAATTTCGCGCTCAATGCGGTCGCGGATAACGGGGCAAGGATTTAACTGCTCGCCCATTTCCTTTAGACTGGTGTTTTCGGATGCCAAAAACGCTTCCCGAACGGGTTCGATGGCTGTTAATGCCACTTTTAACTGAACCACTTCGCGCGGCGAAATCCGGCCGACGGCAGCTTTGGAAATGATTCGCTCCAGATCGCCGATAAGCGATAGTTTTTCTTCGAGCAGTTGTTTTAATTCCGTTTCACGAAAAAAGTTTTCCACCACATCCAACCGATTTTCGATAGGTTTGGCATCTTTGAGCGGAAAAACCATCCATCGACGCAACATGCGCGAACCCATGGGCGAAATGGTTTTGTCGAGCACTTCGAGCAACGTTTTTCCGCCTTCATTCATCGTGGAAATCAGCTCCAGGCTGCGCACCGTGAATTTATCGAGACGCACGTAGCGGCTTTCGTCGATTTGCCTGAGTGCAACAATGTGGCTGATTTGCGTGTGCTGCGTTATGTCTAAGTAATGCAGCACGGCGCCGGAAGCGATAATTCCGAGCGCCAGGTTTTGCACGCCGAATCCTTTCAGGTTTTTGGTGCGAAAATGTTTCAGCAAGCGGTCGCGGGCGGCATCGTCGGTAAAAATCCAGTCGTCGAGTTCGAAAAAGAAGTAGCCCGAACCGAAAAATTCTTCGAATTTACGTTTGTTACCGCGTTCAATAAGGATTTCCTTGGGCGAAAAGTTGGAAAGCAGTTTGTCGATTTCGTCTTTGGAGCCTTCGGTAGTGAGAAATTCGCCGGTGGAGATATCGAGAAAAGAGATGCCGAACGACTTTCCGTTTGCCGAATAAATGGCGGCAAGAAAATTATTCTCCTTGTGGTTCAACACATTGTCGTTGATGGAAACGCCTGGCGTAACCAATTCGGTAATGCCGCGCTTGACGAGCGTTTTGGTCAACTTCGGGTCTTCCAGCTGATCGCAAATGGCAACTCGTTTTCCCGCGCGAACCAGTTTGGGCAGATACGTATCGAGAGCGTGATGCGGAAATCCGGCAAGTTCAACGAATTGTGCTGCGCCGTTAGCGCGACGCGTCAGCGTGATTCCCAGAATTTCAGCCGCCACAATGGCATCGTCGGAAAAAGTTTCGTAAAAATCGCCTACCCTGAAGAGCAAAACAGCATCGGGATGTTGTCTTTTAATCTCGTTAAACTGTTTCATCATCGGGGTTTCAACTATCTGCTTGCTCACGTATCTCTATAAATTATTGTGTAATGTTTTTTCTCTGAAAAAGGATAACAAAGATATAAATTATTTTGGATTTACGAGTTGCGATTTACGATTTGCAAGTTTCTTCTCCTGTCCCCAGGCCTCCTGTCTCTTGTCTCCCGGTCTCTTGTCACTTGTCTCCCGGTCTCTTGTCACTTGTCTCCCGGTCTCTTGTCTCTTGTCTCCCGGTCACCCAATCGCCCCCTATCCCAGTCGCCTCGCCAGTTCCTTAACTCCTTCCGACGCGCCTTTCTTGATATGATGCACATCGAATCTGCTGGTTCTTACCTGTTGGGGATCGATAAGATAAACCGGAACATTTCTTTCCACATAATCCAGTAATCCGGCAGCGGGATACACGTTCATGGAAGTTCCGATTATGACAAAAATATCGGCTTGTTCGGCAATTTTGGCTGCTTCCGATATCATCGGCACGGCTTCGCCAAACCAAACGATATGCGGCCGTAACTGATACCCTTTTTCGCACTTGTCGCCGATTTTTATTTCGGGTTTATCCACCGGTAATTCGTAAATCAACGATTCATCGTTCGTGGAGCGCACTTTCATCAACTCGCCGTGTAAGTGCAACACGTTGGTACTACCGGCCTGTTCGTGCAAGTTATCGATATTTTGCGTAATTATATGAACATCAAAATCTTTCTCCAATTCTGCAATCCCTGTATGTCCTTCATTGGGTTTCACTGTAACCAATTCGCGACGGCGAATGTTGTAAAACTCCAATACCAACTCGGGGTTTCTGTGAAATGCCTCGGGCGTGGCAACATCCTCTACCCGATATTTGTCCCACAATCCGCCCGAATCTCTAAAAGTAGAAATTCCGCTTTCGGCGCTCATTCCGGCTCCGGTAAGTATAACTAATTTCTTTTTCATTTTTCTGTAAATTGATAACTGTAAACCGACAACTAATCTTCGCAAATATAGTTTTTTATCCTTAAATTCAAAATTATTTCACATTAATATTGTATTTTTACCTATTCATGATAAAAAACAACGACTATGACGGATGCCGATTTAACGAGATCAAACGACGACTTTTTGCTATATCAATCAGAAGACGGAAAATTACGAATTGATGTAAGATTGAAAGATGAAACTGTTTGGTTAACCCAACAGGCTATGATTGAGCTGTTTCAAACATCGAAATCCAATATCAGTGAGCATATCAAACACATTTTTGAAGAAGGAGAATTGATTGAAGAATCAGTTGTTCGGAAATTCCGAACAACTGCTTCGGATGGAAAAGGCTACGAAACAAAGCAGATAAATTGGCTAGGGATAGTTTTTTATCGTCAAAACAAGAATTATTTCACATTAAGTATGGAACACAAATTAATTTAGTCCCGATAATTATCGGGATATTAGCCACGAATGACTCGAATGAACACGAATTTTAAATCGGCATAGCCGATTGATTCGTGCTAATTTGTGCAATCAGTGGCTTGATAAGCAAATTTTGCAAAGCAAAATAGCATTGTAATTCTTGTCTTGTACTTAAAATTGTTTGTTCTTTGCTCTCTGCCCTTCGCCCTTCGCTATTTACCATAAACTCAACAAATATAGTTTTTTATCCTTAAATTCAAAATTATTTCACATTAATATTGTATTTTTGTGCCCGAATTTAAAAAGAAAAAAGTTAAATGGACAAATTAAGTTACGCGTTAGGGATGAGTATGGCTTCGAGCCTGGTTAACTCGGGATTAAATCAAATTGATGTGGATTCGTTTGTGAAAGCATTCGTTGAAGTAATAAACAACGGCGCTGCAGATATGAGTCCGCAGGAAGCCAACCAATATATTCAGGAATATTTAAGCAAAAGACAAAACGAAATGTTAGGCGAAAATCTTAAAATAGGACGCGAGTTTCTGGAAGAAAACAAAAAGAAAGAAGGCGTGGTAGCTCTTCCGAGCGGATTGCAATACGAAATTCTGAAAGAAGGAACAGGACCAAAACCCAAAGCAACCGATAAAGTAAAGTGTCATTATCACGGAACATTGATAAACGGCAAGGTTTTTGACAGTTCAGTAGAACGTGGACAACCTGCGGTTTTTGGCGTAAACCAGGTGATAAAAGGCTGGGTAGAAGCATTGCAATTAATGCCCGTTGGCTCCAAATGGAGATTATATATTCCTTCGGAACTGGCGTATGGGAGCCAGGGAGCCGGAAGTTCCATAGAACCCAATTCGGCATTGATTTTCGATGTGGAATTGTTGGGAATAGAATAGCTCGGGTTACGAGGTGCGGGGTGCGAGTTTCGGGTCACAGTCCGCAAATGTAGAGACGCAATGCTTGCGTCTCAAAATAAATAACAATATAACTTCAAAACAATTTTAAATAAAAAAAGAAAAAAATGAAAGGAAAAAACTTTTTTGTACTTGGCGCAATTGCAGCATTCGCTGTAATTCTGTCATCCTGTGGCGGCGGCAGTTCGGCTCCCGCAGCATCGTTGAAAAGCGATGTGGACAGTATTTCTTATGCTTACGGCGTTAATCTTGCCGATCAGGGCGGATTGATTCAATACCTGGAACAATCGGGCATTATCCAGAGCGCATCCAACATCGAATACGATTATCAAATGCGTATCGCTGCAGCAGATTCTGTTCAGAAACCGGTTTTGCAAAAAGAAATGAACGCGAAAATAGATTCGTTGAACAAAGTAAATGCTCCCAAACTGAACGATTTTATCAAAGGATTGAAGGAATCGCTGAAAGGCGGCGAAGAAAAATCGGCTTACATCCAGGGATTAAGCATCGGACATCAGATCTCTCAACAAATGCTTCCGCAATTCGGCACCATGTTGTTTGGACAGGATTCCACCAAAAAGATCAACAACGATCAAATGTTGTCCGGACTTATCGGAACACTGAAAAATCAAAACACTGCCATTTCCAAGATGGACGCTAATGGATTGATTCAGAGCAGAATGGAAGAAGCACAAGCCAAACAGCAAGCTAAGCAAGAAGAGGAATTGAAAGTTCAATATCAAGACAGCATCGCCGCAGGCGAAAAATTCTTGGCCGATAACGCTGCTCGCGAAGGAGTAGTAACGCTTCCCAGCGGATTACAGTACGAAGTTATACGCCAGGGTAACGGTCCTATCCCTGCTGATACCAACACAGTGAAAGTTCACTATCACGGAACGCTTATCAACGGAACCGTTTTCGAAAGCAGTGTCGACAGGAAAGAACCCTCTACTTTCGGCGTAACACAAGTTATTCCCGGATGGACAGAAGCGCTTAAGTTAATGCCGGTTGGATCGAAATGGAAGTTGTATGTTCCTTATGACCTGGCCTATGGTGCGCAAGACCGCGGAACCATCAAGCCATTCTCCACTCTCATCTTCGATGTGGAATTGTTGGGGATAGAGAACTAAGAATTAGTTTTGAGTTCTGAGAGTTTTGAGTTTTGAAATGAATTTCTCAACATTTTATAACTCTCAATCCATTAGATAAATTTTTATAGGCATTGCCCGGCTCGGGTGATGCTTATTTTTTAATGGGTAAACAGACATTCTTGTCTGTAGCTTACCGTGTTCTGACCACCCACCCAACGGATATCACCGTTGCACTTGCCTAAAAGGCAGCATCTTCATAACCACCGGTCGCTGACCTGCGGTTATGAAAATCCGGCTTACCATGCCACATAGATTATCATTTAAGTATGAGACACAAATTAGTTATAGTTATTTTTAGCCACGAATGACACTAAATAAACACGAATATTAAATCAGCTTTGTGATGTATTTGTGCAAATTGGTGCCATTTCTCGTCAAAACCTGTCTGCCGACAGGCAGGCGAGCGAACAAGTTCGAGCGGTGGCTGTATATAAAAATTTTGCAAAGCAAAATAACACAAAGTAATTTTTAATTGGTACTTAATTAAAATTAACAAAATAATTTTTTATCAAAAAAACACATTATCTGCTCATTATCCATCATTCTGTTTCAATTATATCTTCACAGCAGTCATAATTCTAATTTTAACATAAATATTTTGCATATTGTTAATCCTGATATTACCTTTGTCGCGTTTTAGGATATTTTACAATTAAAATCCCATATCATACAATTAAAAAAGAAAAATAACGGAAATAAATTACTTTTCGAATATTATTCTGCATAAATATTTTAAAAGTGTAATTAAAACAATAATAAAAAACGGAAAATGAAATGTTAAAAACGTCATATTATTGTTGTTGTATTATAATTTCATCTATATTTGTTCGATTTTTAATTTCTTAAAGAAAAGCTATTATAATACAGACTCATAATTGGCTGTCTTCCAGCCATGTGTCAAGATAAAAAACCAACACATCCAAAAGGTGTAAATAAAAATTTATTTTAATATCAAAAAATTGTTTAATTTAAAAGTAGAGTTTATGAAAAGAAAACTGTTTTTGTTTTTGGCCCTGTTCTTCGTGGGAATAGGGATTATTACGGCTCAAACGCAAGTGCGTGGCACAATTGTGGATGAGGCAGGAGTGCCCATAATTGGGGCAACTGTGCAGATAAAAGGAACCGGACAAGGAACAATAACCGATCTTGATGGCCGGTTCTCGTTAGCTGCCCCGGCCAACAGCACATTGGTAATTTCTTATGTTGGATTAGTTACTCAAGAGGTTACTGCGGCTCCAACAGTGAACGTTGCTCTTTTACCGGATACCGAATTATTAGATGAAATTGTAGTTGTGGGGTACGGTACACAACGCAAAAGAGACGTTACCAGTTCGATATCTCAAATTAGAGGGGATGATTTGTCGTCAAAAGCATCTCCCAGTTTTATGCAGCAAATGGCGGGGAGAGCTTCGGGTGTGCAGGTAATTGCACCTTCGGGCGACGTTACGCAACCGCCACGAGTTATTATTCGTGGGGTCGGTACAATTTCTTCGTCAAATACTCCTCTCTATGTAATCAATGGTGTACCGGTAACTTCGGGTAACGTTGGATATTCTTATTCAAACAACAATGCTCTTGCAGACATCAATCCATCAGATATCGAATCATTTGAAATCTTAAAAGACGGAGCTGCAACAGCTATTTATGGTTCACGTGCTGCAAATGGGGTGGTTTTAATAACCACGAAGCAAGGGAAACAAGGAGCAGCAAAAATAAGCTATGATTCCTGGATGGGATGGTCTTCCGCTTCTAAATTGTACGATCTTTTAAACGCTGAGCAATTCGTCACTATCGCAAACGAAAAGTATGCGAATAGTGGAGGTAATCCTCAAGCAAAAATGGATGAGAACGGCACCGATACTAACTGGTATGACCATGTTTTTAGAACCGGTTTCCAGCACAGCCATACGGTATCCATTTCGGGAGCTTCTCCTCAAACGCAATACTTTATGTCGGCGGGTTATACCGATCAAAAAGGATTGTCCATCAATAACAGCTACAATCGTTACACCTTTTACGCGAGAGCGGAGCATAAGTTTTTGAAAGATTATGTAACAGCCGGCTTTTCACTTAATGCATCCAATCAAGTGAATACAGGTCCTGTGAAAGGAACAAATTCAATCAGCGATAATATGTATGCGAGTTCAAGAATGTTACCAAACGTTGCTGTTTATAACCCGGATGACCCGACCGGATTCAATATCGATTCAAGTGATCGTAAATCATTAGCCAAAGGGGCAAATTTGCGAACTATTGAGAATACCATTCCAAATATAGTTTGGGTGTTGAAGAACAACGTACAAAAAAACAATTCATACAGAATTCTCCCAACCGCCAATATC
Organism: uncultured Petrimonas sp.; assembly: GCA_934621705.1. Taxonomy (GTDB): domain Bacteria; phylum Bacteroidota; class Bacteroidia; order Bacteroidales; family Dysgonomonadaceae; genus Petrimonas. The sequence continues at coordinate 12,626 of CAKTUP010000008.1, read as the reverse complement.
GATATCAGACCTACTAATTGGCTTACGTTTAGGTCTTTGGTAGGCGCCGACGTAAATATGATAGACGATAGCTATATCTGGAAACCCGAGTCGGGCGACGGCTTTGGCTACAAAGGATTGATCAGCAGATCGTCCATTAAAAGACAACGTTGGAACTTTCAGAACATCTTATCAGCAAATAAATCATTTGGATTACACAATTTAGATGCTACGGCAGTTGCGGAATGGACAAATTATGTTTATAGCCGTTACACTGCCGGTGCACGTGATTTTTCCGACCCTTTCTTTGTAAATGAAATGATTTCGGACACCTATGTAACACAAAGTTCCGGGGGGAGCTGGACAACAAACGGGTTGGCTTCTTATATCTTTCGTGCAAACTACAATTACAACAGTATTTTTTATGTAGGAGGATCTCTTCGCAGAGACGGTATCTCTAATTTACATAAAGATAATCGTTGGGGAACATTTTATGGAGGTTCTGCCGCTGTACGTATTTCGGGCTTAGATTTCTGGAAAGAAAGCAGCATTAACGATATTATAAGTGATTTCCGTCTTAGAGGTAGTTTTGCCGAAGTAGGCAACGACAGATTATCGGGAGACTTTATGTATAACGATATTTTTGCCGGCCAGAAATATGGAGATCAGGCAGGTATCGCTTACTATCAGGCAGGAAATCCTGCTTTACAGTGGGAAAAGCAAAAAATTCTCGATTTCGGATTCGATGCGGCTTTCCTCCACAACCGTTTCAATCTTGTTTTTGCATACTGGCAAAAAGACAACAGCGATATTGTTTTAGATGTTCCTACTCCTCCATCGTTGGGTATTCCGTGGAATGTTATCGCTCAAAATTACGGTAAAATTGAAAACAAAGGTATCGAACTTGAATTGGGAGGTAACATAATTCAGAATAATGACCTGATCTGGAAAACCGCGTTCAACTTTTCCACTCAGCAAAGTAAAATAGTTACGTTGGTAAATGAGATTCCTTACGAACACCATATTTTAAGAGAAGGTGAATCCATGAACGCTCTTTGGGGATACCAATACGCCGGTGTTAATATGAAGAACGGAAACCCGATGTATTACAAAAAAGATGGAACCATTGTGCAAGGAAATATTACAAATACCCGGTATTACGTATATAACCCGAATGATCCTACCGATTTAAGCCAGGCATCCAACCTTGTTCAAGACGACAAAGTAATACTTGGTAATTCTTTGCCAACTTGGTTTGGAGGATGGGATAACACCGTAACTGTGAAAAATTTTGACTTTAACATTTTCTTCCGTTTCTCAGGAGGTAACAAAATTGCAAACGTTACGCGCAGAGATATGTTAGACCAAGGGTTTACAAACAGTAGCACGGAAATATTGGGTCGTTGGCAAAGCGAAAGCAACCCGGGAGATGGAAATGTGCCGAAATTATGGTACGGAAGAGCCGGTTTTATTAATCTCACGGGTGAAGGTTCTTCGCGTTGGCTCGAAAACGGAGACTTCCTGAAACTTCAAAACCTTTCTGTCGGATATAATTTCCCGAAAGAACTTTGCAGTCAGTTATGGGTAGAAAAAGTGAGAATTTATTTGCAGGGACAAAACTTGGCCACTTTCACCAAATACAGCGGCTTAGACCCTGAAGGCTATACAGTAGTGCCGGGTGTTGACTGGAACGGAAATCCTCAACAGAGAACATTTCTGATTGGTTTAAACATCGGATTTTAAGTAATTAATAGTAAACGAAATATAAATATCAAAATATGAAAAAAATACTATCTATCTTATTCGTTCTCGCATTGTTTTTCAGTTGCACTGATCAGGCGATAAATCTCGAACAGAAAGATGCTATAACTTACGGTGTTGCTTTCGCTACACCTGAACGTTGCGAGTTAGCCATTGTTGGCTGTTATGATGCTGCACAAAGCGGCTATTACCCGGGTAATAATCAACGGCGCGGCTATCCGTTTGGTGCGGCAACCGTACAGCAGGGAGATATGAAAGGTGAAAACATGTTGAATGTGCAACAGTTCTTTGCCGTTACTTACAACGGAGATTATACCGTGGCCTCTCCAAATGGTCAGGCTCATTGGGAATGTACCTATCAAATGGTAAACAAAATAAACATTGTAATTGATGGTTTAAGAACGGCAGTGCAAAACGGTGTTATCTCACAAGAGAAAGCCACGGATGGAGAAGCCGAAGTACGTTTCCTCAGAGCGCTGGGATTGCATGAATTGTTGGTTTATTTTGCATTACCATATGCGGCAACTCCTGATGCTTCTCATTTTGGAGTTCCGGTAAGCACAGTTCCCATTAACACAATCGATAAAGTGGAAGAGGCCAAGGAAGCCGGAAGAGCAACTGTTGCTGCTACATACCAACAGATTCTTGATGACTTGGCTTTTGCTGAACAAAATTTAGCGGTAACCAGAGCAGGAGGCTTGAAAATTTCGCGAGCTACCAAAGGAGCTGCTATAGCGCTGAAAGCTCGTGTATACCAACACATGGGAAAATGGTCGGATGTTATCACTGAATCCAGTAAAATTGTTGGAGCAACTGCTCCTTTCACGAGTCCTATTGGTGCTTACGCGTTGACTTCCGAACCCGAAGGTCCTTTTGCTAACAACAGCAGCAATTCTGAATCCATTTTTTCCATAGAAAACAGTGCGCTGGATAATGCCACAAATAATGGTTCGCTTTCACAATTTTATTTTACGGTTCGTAGCTTGGTAGCTGTAAGCCCCATTATCATTAATGCCGATTTCTGGCTGGAGGACGATTTAAGACGCGAACAGCTACTGAAAAGAGCAGTATATGGCGGTATTGATGCCTTCTGGTCATGGAAATACCGCGCCGGAACAGTAATGAATGATTGGACTCCGATATTACGTTATGCCGAAGTGTTGTTGAATTATGCCGAAGCCGAAGCTCGTCAAAGCGGAGTAACACAAAAGGCAGTTGATCTGTTAAATGCAGTACGCAACAGAGCGGTTACTGACTCTGCATCACAATTTAAACTTTCTTCTTTTGCTAATGTTGACGACTTGATGAAAGCTATTTTACAGGAACGCGAAATCGAATTTCTCGCGGAAGGCAGGCGCTGGCCCGATATTCATCGTTTGACCTACGACAACAAATATGCAGTAAAAAGTAAAGACGGAAAAGCGGGAATACCGAATAAAGCATCATGGGGCAGTATGAAAACAGAATCATACGTTCCCGCATCTGGTGTTATTGATCCCAACATTATTAAAACTGAAGGTTTTAATTTCGAGGACAGAAGATACATTTTCCCAATTCCATTGTCTGAAATTTCTTCAAATCCTAAAATTGCAGAACAGCAAAACGCAGGATGGGGCACTTAGTAGAATAGAAAATTTGATCAAAAATAGTTAGAGCCGGTGAACCATATAAGTTCATCGGCTTTTTGTTTGTCATAAAATTAAAAGTGTAATAATTACATTCGTTTTATTGTCGAATTGTTACCTGAATATAAAAAAACAGCAAAAATAGCTCTACGATTAAAAAAATTAATCTATATTTGCACCAACGTTAAGTTGAAAACGTATGTTAAATAAATTATGAATAAAGAGCCACAATCACTTCCTAAGGGTTTCCCATGCTCATTTTTCATACATTATCAGGATTTTGAACTGTTTTTTGACTTTACTATTATTTGAATTTAATTGATAAAAATATCGAATAAGAAATATTATTTTGCTACAAACAATAAGAAAATTATCAATTAATTAGGCAGTAAATTTTGAAAAAAAAATCGATAATTCACAAAAAATGAATGTTATAATGAAAAATTAATTTATATTTGCAATCGAATAAGGAAACTTATTTTATGTTAATCGCTTATGAATAAAGTAAACCCGTCAAGATTTCATCTTGATACCATTATTTATTTCAACCCAAAAAACGTATGTTTTTCAACTACTCGTGGCGATTATCTCAGAATAGAAAAGATGATTTAAATACTATAATTGTTTAATTTAAAAGTAGAGTTTATGAAAAGAAAACTAACTATGTTTTTGGCCCTGCTCATTATCGGAATAGGGCTAGCTACTGCTCAAACTCAGGTAAGAGGAACCGTTGTGGATGAGTTTGGAGAACCGGTTATCGGAGCAACCATCCAAGTCAGGGGAACATCGCAGGGAACTGTTACCGATATTGATGGCCAATTTAATTTAACGGCGCCTGCCAACGGAACACTGGTTATTTCGTATGTAGGCATGGTAACTCAAGAAGTTGCAGTAAGGCCAAGTTTGAACATTACTCTTGTATCTGACAGCGAAATGCTGCAAGAAGTAGTGGTAACAGGGATGCAGCAAATGGATAAACGCCTGTTTACGGGTGCCACAAACAGATTAGGAGCCGAAGAGGTTAGATTGGATGGTATCCCTGAAATCAGCCGTGCACTTGAAGGACGTGCTGCCGGAGTATCTGTTCAAAACGTTTCGGGAACATTTGGTACAGCGCCGAAAATTCGCGTTCGCGGTGCAACTTCCATATATGGAAGTTCAAAGCCGTTGTGGGTAGTTGATGGTGTCATAATGGAGGATGTTACGGAGGTTAGCTCCGATGATCTTTCATCGGGAGATGCCGTTACATTGATAAGTTCTGCCATTGCCGGATTAAATGCCGATGATATCGAAAGTTTTCAGATATTAAAAGACGGCTCTGCTACTTCTATTTATGGAGCAAGAGCTATGGCAGGCGTTATTGTAGTGACTACTAAAAAAGGAAAAGCCGGTACAAATAAAATTTCGTATACCGGAGAATATTCACTGCGTTTAAAACCCAGTTACCGGAATTTCAACATTATGAACTCTCAGGAACAAATGGGCGTTTACAAAGAATTGGAGGCAAACGGCTATCTTAATTTGGCAGAAACTTATAGAGCGTCCAATAGCGGTGTATATGGAAAAATGTATCATTTAATCAATAGTTTTAATGAAACAAATGGTGCATACGGTCTTCCAAATACGTTAGAAGCTCGGAATGCATATTTGAGAGAAGCCGAATACAGAAATACAGATTGGTTCAATTTGTTGTTTAACAACAGCCTTTCTCAAAACCATGCTATCAGCATGTCAACAGGAACCGAAAAAGCTTCTTACTATACTTCACTAAGTGTAATGTCTGATCCCGGATGGTCAAAACAAAGTTCGGTAAATCGTTATACAACCAATGTAAATGCTTTATATCGTATTTTTGATAACCTTTCTTTAAATCTAATAGGAAATGGCTCATACCGTAAACAAAAAGCGCCGGGAACATTGAGCCAGGAAGTTGATGTGGTAAGCGGTCAGGTGAAACGTGATTTTGACATCAATCCATACTCTTATGCCTTAAACACATCGCGGACATTGGATCCTGAAATGAATTATGTACGCAACTATGCTCCTTTCAATATATTGACGGAACTAAATAATAATTTTCTTGATTTAGATGTTGTTGATTTAAGATTCCAAGGTGAAATGAAATGGAAACCGATAAGAAAACTCGAAGCTTCGGCTTTGTTTGCTTATAAATATTCATCTACTACGCAAGGACACTCCATAAAGGATTATTCAAACCAAGCAATGGCTTTTAGAGCAATGGACGATGCTACTATGCGCGATGCAAACCCTTGGCTCTACACAGACCCCGATGATCCCAACTCGTTGCCGATTACCGTACTTCCTTATGGTGGGTTCTATAACGAAAGAAAGTTCTCGATGAACGGCTACGATTTCCGTGGCACATTAAATTACAACGATGTGTATCACGACGACCATATTGTAAATCTTTTCGGAGGGATGGAGGTAAACTCTGTTAACCGGAAAAGTACCAGATTTGATGGAATTGCTATGCAATATGAAATGGGTATGTTGCCTGCTTTTGATTACAGATACTTCAAACAGATTAGTGAGGAAAATGCCCAGTACTATGGTATTGGCGAAACACGTGGAAGGCAAGTTTCATTCTTTAGCACCGGCACCTACTCTTACCAAGGAAGATATACCGTAAACGGAACAGTAAGGTATGAAGGGTCGAATAAGTTAGGTAAAAGTCGTGCGGCGCGTTGGTTACCCACATGGAACGTTTCTGGAGCTTGGAACGCTCATAACGAAAGTTTCTTTGAAAACTTAAGGCCTACGCTATCTAACTTCACGCTAAGAACATCTTATTCATTAACTGCCGACCGAGGACCTGCATCTGTTACTAACTCTCGCGTTGTAATTGGCAGTTATAATCCTTGGCGCCCGTTCACCAGCGTAAAAGAATCTGGTCTTCGAATTTTAGATCTTGAGAATAGCGAATTAACTTATGAGAAGAAGCACGAGTTAAACATCGGTTTAGAAGTAGGTTTTATCGACAATAGAATCAACGTGGCTGCCGATTGGTACACCCGAAACAATTATGACCTCATTGGAATGATCAACACAATGGGTATAGGCGGACAAATTACAAAATTGGCTAACGTTGCTTCCATGAAATCGCATGGCGTTGAATTAACATTGTCAACCCGAAATGTTGTTTCTCGGGATTTTAAATGGAATACAGACTTTATTTTCTCCAATGCCAAAAACGAAGTTACGGAACTGGAAGCTAATACACGTGTCATCGACATGATTACCGGAACAGGCTTTACTATGAAAGGATATCCCGTTCGTTCATTATTCTCTATGGATTTTCAAGGTCTTACCGAAGAAGGGCTTCCCACTTTTATTAATGAGAAAGGAGAAACAACCATTTCGGATATTGATTTTCAAAACAGAACCAATAAAGATCATTTAGTTTATGAAGGGCCAACCGATCCAACCATTACCGGTAGTTTTGGAAATATCTTTACTTACAAAAACTTCAGATTAAATGTTTTCATGACATATTCTTTTGGAAATGTAATAAGGCTTGATCCCATATTTAATAATCGATATTCTGATTTGAATGCTATGCCAAAAGAGTACAAAAACAGGTGGGTAATACCGGGCGATGAAAAATTGACCGATATACCGGTAATTGCAGATCGCAGATTAAATAATAATGACGCTAGGCTTAACCGTGCCTACAATGCTTATAATTTTTCGACAGCTCGCGTAGCTAAGGGAGATTTTATCAGAATGAAAGAAATTTCATTGTCTTACGATTTCCCAAAATCAATGATATCATCTTTGAAAATAAGCGATTTATCGTTAAAACTACAAGCAACAAATTTATTTCTGATATATGCCGACAGTAAATTAAACGGACAAGACCCCGAATTTTTCAATACAGGGGGGGTGGCAGCTCCGGTACCAAAACAATATACGTTGACACTGAGATTTGGATTATAAACAATTAGAATATAATAAGGAACAATTATGAAAAAAAATAATATTATAATATTTTTGCTACTACTTGTTGGTTTCTTTGCAGTATCCTGTGAGAAATTTTTGGACACGATGCCTGATAACAGAGCGGAGATTAACTCGGTAGAAAAAATAACCTCGTTGTTAGTGGATGCTTATCCTACCAATAATGGAGTAGTCATAGCAGAAATGTCTTCCGACAATGCAATGGATAATGGCATAGCCTACACAGGATCAAGATATAGCGAGGCGCAAGAGTATGGCTATCTTTGGAAAGACATTACTTCTACGGAAAATGACTCACCCAAATCTATTTGGGATGCTCATTACGGCGCAATAGCCGCAGCAAATCAAGCATTAGAGGCTATTGAAGAAATGGGTAATCCACAAAATTTACAGGCTCAAAAAGGAGAAGCTTTGATAGCTCGCGCCTATGCACATTTTGCATTAGCCAATTTATTTTGTGTGCGATACAATCCTGAAACTGCAACAACCGATTTAGGATTACCCTATTCCAGCGAGCCTGAAACGAAAGTAAAAGTAGAATACGTGAGAGGAACAATGGCAGAGCTGTATGAAAATATTAATGCAGATATTGAAGCAGGGTTACCGTTGATTAATGACGAAATCTATAAAGTTCCCAAATACCATTTTAACAAAAAAGCAGCCAATGCCTTTGCCGCGCGCTTCAATCTCTATTACTTGAAGTTTGACAAAGCCGTGAAGTATGCTACGGTTGCCTTAGGCGATTTCCCCGAAAAATCGCTTACAAAATGGGAAAATTTGTTTTCAATGGCATCGAACGTGCAAGCCCGGTCTGATGCTTATATTTCAGCCAGTGACCCGGCTAATTATCTCATCATGCCTACTTCCTCTGCTGCACCTTATATATTGGGACCTTACGGTATCTATCAAAGATACGGAATGGCTTTGCCGATAATAAATTTTGAATCGTGGCGAGCTCCAGGTATTTGGGGAGTTTCAAGATCTAACTTGTATCCCGCAGCCGCTATGTGGGGCTATGTTCAAAAATATTCACTTCCAAAATTAATTGGTTATTTTGAATATACTGACAAAGTGGCCGGGATTGGATTCTTACATCATGTAACTGTAGCATTTACGGCAGGTGAAACATTGCTCGTTCGTGCCGAGGCTAACATTTTACAGAATAAATTAACCGAAGGGGTAGCTGATATTAACACTTGGATACAAGCCAATGGACACCCATCGGTGCCTGTATATACGCAGGAACAAATTGTGAATTTTTACAACAACCTGCAGTATATGCCTATTGAGGTTACTAGAGACGAAGACCGCAGCATCAAGAAGGTAATTAATCCGCAAGGATTTACCATAGCACAAGGCGCACAAGAAAACCTGATACAATGCATACTTCACCTTCGCCGCATAGAAACTGCGCATGATGGCTTGCGTTGGTCAGACCTGAAACGCTATGGCATAGAAATATCACACAACAGAGAAGGGCAAGCTGCCGACATGTTGCTAAAAGATGATCCCAGACGGGCTGTACAGCTTCCCCAAGATGTTATTGAAGCCGGGTTACAAGCAAATCCGAGAAAGTAAAAAACGTATGGTAATAAAAAATAACGATATGAAAAATATAAAATTTATACTATCTTTACTCATTGCATCTGCAATGTTTTGGTCGTGTGCCGACGAGCAGTTAGACGCTGAAAGCATTTTTAAAGATGAAGTAATCGGGGTTAGCAATGAGTTCGACACTTGGTTGTATAACAACTATACAGTTCCTTACAACATACAGTTTAAATACAGATTTGATGAAAAAGAAACAGACTTTAGGTATAATCATGCACCTGCAAGTTATGAGAAGTCTGTTGCCTTATCGAAATTAATTAAACACTTGTGGGTGGATGCTTACGATGAATTATTGGGTAAATCATTCTTGCAAAAACACGGGCCTAGAGTATTTCAGCTGATAGGCTCCAGAGCGTTCACAGGTGCTGGCAGTGTGGTGTTGGGCACAGCCGAAGGCGGATTGAAAGTAACACTATATAATGTGAACGGCATTGATGTGGATAATCCTGACTTAGATTACCTGAATTATTGGTATTTTAATACAATGCACCACGAATTTGCCCATATTCTGCATCAAATAAAAAGTTATTCAACCGATTACAACTTGATAACGCCAACCGACTACCAATCCGGAAGTTGGGTTAATGTGGCAGATACAATGGCTTTAAGGATGGGATTCATATCTCCCTATGGCAGTTCAGAACCACAAGAAGATTTTGTGGAAATGATTTCGCGATACGTTACCAGCTCTGACCAACAATGGAATAATTTACTGGAAAACCCCACACACAAAAATAGGGTAGCAGCCGCCGCAGGAAAACAAAAAATATTAGAAAAACTTGCTTTTGTGAAAGATTACTTAATCTCCAACTGGGATATTAATATTGACGAATTAAGAAAAATTGTACAAAGACGGTCAGCAGAAATTGATACATTGGATCTGGAATCTTTAAAATAACTGTTGAACTTCATTAAATACAATAATTAAAAACAATTGATATGAAAAAAATAATAAATAGAATATTTATCTTGGTTGCCGCCGTCGTGTTGTTTTCTTGCACACCCGAAGAAAATGACATTTTTGGAGATTCTGCGTCAAACAGAATTGAAGCAGCCATGAAAGCGGACCAAGCCATTTTGACTGGTGCTAAAAACGGATGGCTGATGCAGTTTTATCCCTCGGCACAACAAACGTACGGAGGATATAATGTGTTAGCTCTATTCACGGCCGATAAAGTAAAGGTGGCAAGTGAATTAACAAGCCCTTCGGAAACAGCCGAGAGCTTATATTCACTAAAGCAAAGTGCGGGACCTGTTCTTACTTTCGATGTCTATAATGATATATTTCATATTTTTTCCACACCCGAAGAGAGAGATGCACCTACAGGCAACAATGGGGTAGGAATGGCAGGCGATTTTGAGTTTTTAATATTAAAAGCTACACCGGACTCGGTTATACTTAAAGGCCGCAAAACCAGCAATAAAATAGTAATGACCCCGATGAAAGAAGGCATAGTATGGACAGACTATATTACTCAACTCAATGATGCAGAGGAAGAAATGACGTTTCGCCAATTTGAATATCAAATAGGAGACAAAAAGATACCGGTGTCAGTTTCTTTCCGGAGCTTGAGTTTTACTTATACAGATGGGGATGAGAATGCAATAACGGTAAAAGCTCCTTATATACAAACTCCAACCGGATACAAATTGTATAAACCTCTTACAATTTTTGATGTAACAGTAGAAGAATTCACATTTGCTAAGGAAGGCGAATTAGAATATTTTAAGCCAACCAATGGTGCCTCTGCAAAACTTGTAGTCGTATATCCTCCCGTCAATAGACAACTTGTGTCGGGAAACTGGTATTTTAAATACAGCGGAGTCGGTACTTTTGGAAGACCTTATTGGAACTACACGAAAGTAAATGGTTTGGACCGAATAGGTGAGAGATTGTACTGGGCATATATAGGAACTCATTCAGACGGGAAATATGCTTTCTCTTTTGCGTCTTACGATGGAACTGGACTGTATGGGGGAGCGCTCCATTTCAATTATCAACTTATTGGTGAAGACAAGGTGAAATATACATTTGCCGGAACGGGTGCAGGGGATGGAGTTTGGTATCATAATAATGCCGCTTTTAATTATATTATTAACCCTATTGGAACATCCGCTGGAAGAACATTTACTGTCACTACTGATAATTTGAAATCGCCAACTTGGATAAAATTAACTGAGGATGGAAATCCTAATAATACTTTTGAGTTGATGCCTAGTGTTATAATATGGCCGTATGATAAATAAAAAAGTTGGTCTTTAATGTATTAATTCTTTTTACTACCCCTCGCCATCCCAGCGAGGGGTTTTCTTTTCAACACTTTCCTCTCCACCGCACGAATTCCTTGGCGGGATACCAGTTTCATCTAATTTCCCCCGCTCGCGCGAGTTTATAACTCGTGTGTCGCGAAGCGATAAACTCCGGCGGCTTTTTATGCAAACAAAACATCCCCCCCTCTCCAAATCGCCTGATCGCCCTTCTCTAACTCGCTAACTAACTCAGACAAGAATGTCTAAGCACCCGAAACACGCACCCCCCACCCCGTACCTCGCACCCCGCACCCCGCACCCCGCACCCCGCATCTCTCCTCACCTCATCTGTTGTGGGGTTCTTTTCGCTTCAAAGGTTACGGCATACTATTTTGCAACCGTTTGTTTGTTTTTAAAAATAACTCTATATTTGTTGCAGAAAAATAATCAGCCAAAGATAAAATCAGAATATTTCGGCAAATACTCATTTAATATGAATACATTAATAATATATCCAAATTCGGAAAATCAATATTTTCTTTTGAAAAGTCTATTGGCAGAAATGAAAATAAAATTTATAGACACGCCAAATGAAACTACAGAAATAGAACTTACCAATTACCAGAAAGAAATATTAACCGAACGGTTGAATAGCGCCAAACAGGGAAATACAAAATCACGGGACGAAGCTCGAAAAGTTTTTTCAGTATGTTTGAAATAATTTGGCAATACAGAGCGATAGAAGAGCAAGCACAAATTCTTGAATTTTGGGTCAACCACAATAAGTCTAAGTATGGAACACAAATTAATTGTAGTTATTATTTGCCACGAATGGCACGAATGAACACGAATTTCAAATCGGCATAGCCGATTTATTCGTGCAAATTTGTGTAATTAGTGGCTGACTCTAAAAATTTTGCAAAGCAAAATAGCTATAACTAATTTATGATTAGTACTTAACTCCTATTCTATTGATATTTTCAAGGAAGTAGAGCATTTTCAAGATTTATTGGAACAAAACCCATATATCGGTTCAAACACCCAATACAAAGATATCCGAAGAATCATAATATTAAAACGATTTTCTTTATACTATAAGATAGAAGAAAAGACCGTCTATATTTTGTCGTTTTGGGACAACAGTAGAGATCCCAAAACACTGAAATTTTAGATTTATGATTCAATGCCGTTTAGTTAAGCATTGATAGCTTTCGCCCTTGTGGGCGACATTTTTTTAACCGCAGGCGATTTATCCGCCTGTGGCAGAACCGCACCGCCAACTCCGCCCGTAGGGGCGGCACAATGAGCCTATTATAGTGCCGCACTTCGCGCGGGATATGCAGGACTTTCTTCACTCCAAGCGACAAGTCGCATGGAGTTAGTGATATGGCGCACGATGTGCGCTTAACTAAACGACATTGA